>NZ_JBMDXT010000150.1:0-4115 GCF_048594475.1 Nakamurella sp.
TCCTGGCGGCCGGCCCCGATGTGGTTGCGGACGGACCGGCCGACCCCGGCCGCGAGCGGTCGCGGGAGCGGGCCGCCCGGCGCCGGACCCCGGCGACCGGCCAGCCGCGCCGCTGGACCCTGCGGGCGCGGCTGATCGCCCTGGTCGTGGCGACGGCCGCGGTGGCCCTGGTCGCGGTGGACATCGTGGTGCCGCTGGTCGTGCGGTCCGAATCGATCAATTCCAAGGACGTCACCCTGGCCGCGGCGAACTCGCAGGCCCGGCAGGGTCTGACCGCCAACGACCTGCCGCCGGCGATGCTCAACGACGACTCGGGACTCAAGGGTGAGGTGGGCTGGTCCTTCGTCACGCTCGGCGGGGTGAGCCGGGTGCTGCTGGCCCCGGCCAGCGACGAGACGGCTAACCCGGACATGAGCAGCGGGGCCTGGCTGTACGAACCGACGACCGTGGGCAGCGCATCGGGACAGGACAAGCGGTACCGGGCCTTGGGGTTCTCCGGCGTCACCTACAACCAGCAACCCGGGTACCTGGTCGCCTGGATCCCGATGAGCGACCTGGAGGAGCAGCTGCGCCGGCTGGTGCTGGCCGAACTGCTGATCACCGGCGGGTTGCTGGTCCTGCTCGGTGCCACGGCCGGGCTGGTGATCCGGCGCGAGCTGCGCCCACTGGAATCGATCGCGTCCGCCGCCGACGCCATCGCCCGCGGCGATCTGACCAGACGGGTCCGCGAATCGGACCCGAGCACCGAGATCGGTCGGCTCGGCTACGCGTTCAACGACATGCTCGACGGCATCTCGTCCCTGCTCGACGAGCGTCGGCGCAACGAGGAGAAGCTGCGCCGGTTCATCGCCGACGCCTCCCACGAACTGCGCACCCCGGTGGCCGCCGTCCGCGGCTACACCGACCTGTACCGGGCCGGGGCGCTGCCTGACGACAGCGCCGTCGACCGGGCCATGGAGCGCATGGGGTTCGAGGCCCGCCGGATGGGCGCGCTGGTCGACGACCTGCTCACGCTCATCCAGGCCGACGCCGAGAACGCCGTCGGGCACGAGCTGGTCGACCTGAACGTGCTGCTCACCGGGGTCGTCGACGACGCCGCGGTGATCGACCCCAGCCGCACCTGGCGGCTGATCGCCGGCAACGAACCGGTCGACGTGGTCGGCGACCGGCTGCGCCTGCACCAGGTGTTCGCGAACCTGCTGTCCAACATCCGGACCCACACCCCGGACGGGACGGTGGCCACCATCTCGGTCCTGCCCGGTTCCGGGGAGATCGCGGTCAGCGTGAGCGATAACGGACCGGGCGTCCCCGACGACGACCTGGACCGGCTGTTCGACCGGTTCTACCGGGTCGACCCCTCGCGCAGCCGGGAACGGGGCGGCACCGGCCTCGGGCTGTCCATCGTCGCGGCGATCGTGCGCGGCCACGGCGGCCGGATCGGCGCCACCCACGCGCCGGGTGGTGGCCTGACGGTCACCGTCGTGCTGCCCAGGGCGTCGGGCACGGCGGCGGTACGGGCCACCCCGGCCCCCGTTCCCGCTCCGGCCGGTGACGGCGCCGAAACCTGATGTTCACGGGTTGTTTTGCGTGTTCGACCGGACCGAGCCGGTCGCCGGGGTAACGTCCGTTTCGTGGGCGACGTGCCGAGCGTCCCCGCACGGGAGGCCCCGAATCGTGCGTGCCGCACCTGCAGCACCGAGCACGAGGGGGCCGGTCCGGGCCCTCGTGCCCGCCCGGCCGGATGCCGGGAGCACACGGGGAACCGCCGGCCCACCTCGAGAAGTCGGACGCGACTGATCCGCGTCCGCCAGGGAGCCGTTTGTGGTCGCACACAGGTCTGCCCCAGCCATCCCCGTCCGGCCGGAAGCCGGCACCGATCAGCAGTCGCGTTGCACGTACGTCATCGACACCTCGGTCCTGCTGTCCGATCCCTGGGCGCTGAACCGCTTCGACGAGCACGAGGTCGTCCTGCCGCTGGTCGTCATCAGTGAACTGGAGGCCAAGCGGCACCATCCCGAGCTGGGCTACTTCGCCCGGCAGGCCCTGCGGATACTGGACCAGCTGCGGATCGAGCACGGCCGGTTGGACGCGCCCGTGCCGGTGGGCACGGCCGGCGGCACCCTGCACGTGGAGCTCAACCACACCGACGCCACCGTGCTGCCCGCGGGCTTCCGCAACGACAGCAACGACTCGCGCATCCTGGCGTGCGCGCTGAACCTGGCCAAGGAGCGGCCCGCCGGCCGGGTCATCCTGGTCTCCAAGGACATGCCCCTTCGGGTCAAGGCGTCCGCCGTGGGGCTGACCGCGGACGAGTACCGCGCGCAGGACATCGTGCCGTCCGGCTGGACCGGCATGGCCGAGGTGCCGGTCACCGCCGAACAGGTCGACACGCTGTTCCATGCCGGCCTGGCCGACATCGACGAGGCCCGCGAGCTGCCGTGCCACACCGGCATCAAGCTGGTCGGGCCGTCCAGTTCCGCGCTGGGTCGGGTGACGTCCGGCAAACAGGTCCGGCTGGTGCGCGGCGAGCGCGAGGCGTTCGGCCTGCGCGGCCGGTCGGCCGAGCAGCGGATCGCGCTGGACCTGCTGATGGACGACGAGGTCGGCATCGTCTCCCTGGGCGGCCGGGCCGGAACCGGTAAGTCCGCGCTGGCGCTGTGCGCCGGCCTGGAACTGGTGATGGAACGCCGGGCGCACCGCAAGGTGGTGGTCTTCCGGCCGCTGTACGCGGTCGGCGGCCAGGAACTGGGCTACCTGCCGGGCAGCGAGAACGACAAGATGCAGCCCTGGGCCCAGGCGGTGTTCGACACCCTGTCGGCCGTGGCCTCGCCGGCCGTCATCGACGAGGTGATGGAGCGCGGCATGCTCGAGGTGCTCCCGCTGACCCACATCCGCGGCCGGTCGCTGCACGACTCGTTCGTCATCGTCGACGAGGCCCAGTCGCTGGAGCGCAACGTCCTGCTGACCGTGCTCTCCCGGCTCGGCACCAACTCGCGGGTGGTGCTCACCCACGACGTCGCCCAGCGCGACAACCTGCGGGTCGGCCGGCACGACGGCGTGGCCGCGGTGATCGAGACGCTCAAGGGTCATCCGCTGTTCGCCCACGTCACGCTGACCCGCTCCGAACGGTCGCCGATCGCCGCCCTGGTCACCGAGCTGCTGGAACTGCCCGAACACGGCTGAGCCCGGTCCCGGCCGGACCTCATCGAGGCTTCAACGGCGCGCCCCTATCCTGCCCGGATGGGGGCGCGCCGGTCATGATCGACAGCGGGGTGGCGGCCGCCCCGGCCCGCCGGCCGCCGGACGCGGTGATCGCGGGCGTCTTCGCACTCGTGGCCGTCGCCGTCACCACGGTCGGGATCCTGGCCATCGCGCACCGCGATCCCGTCAACGTCAACACCGAGAGCCGGGCCTGGATCGACGCCTGGCTGGTCGACGACGCCCGCTGGTACGTCTCGATCGCCGTCGACGGCTACTCCTACACCCCGGGCCGGCAGTCCTCGATCGCCTTCTTCCCGGCGTTCCCGATGACCGTCCGCGGGGTCGGGTGGATGCTCGGCGGGGACGTCCGGCTCGCCGGCTGGCTGGTCGGCCTGCTGGCCGGGCTCGCGGCCGTGCTGCTGTTCGCCCGCTGGGTCTGGGCGCGGCTGTCCCCGGCCGCCGCGGCGACCGCACTCGCGGTCCTGCTGCTCTACCCGTACTCGGTGTGCCTGTACGGCCCGGAGATGAGCGACTCGCTGTTCCTGCTGCTGGCCGTCGGCGCGTTCGCCCTGCTCGAACGGCGCTGGTTCTGGGCGGCGGGGCTGGTCGGGGCGCTCGCGACGGCCGGCCGTCCGGTCGGCGTCGCGGTGGCGATCGGGCTCGTCGTGCGCACGCTCGAACTGCTCGCCGAGCACCGGGCCGCGGGGGTGGACGAGCCCGGCCGCGGGCTCCCGGTCGCCGGTTCACCGCCGCCCGGGGCGACGCCGTCCGGTCCTTCCGCCTGCCTGCCACCCGGGCTTCCGCCGGCCTCGCCGGCCGGTCGGGCGCCGGCGGTCGGGCCGGCGCCCGGGGCACCCGCCCCGGGGGGGGCGCCCCCCCCCCCCCCGCGCGCGCGCCGCCGGGGGGGCGGGCGG
>NZ_JBMDXT010000151.1:0-12292 GCF_048594475.1 Nakamurella sp.
CAGGCGTTCATCCAGTACTCCCGGCAGTTCACCCAGCCGCTGACCCAGCTGGCCTCGATGGCCAACGTGCTGCAGTCCGGCGTCGCGTCGGCCGAGCGGGTGTTCGAGTTCCTGGACGCCGACGAGCAGTCGCCCGACCCGGAGTCGCCGCAGACCGTTCGCGATTCGCGGGGGCGGGTGGAGTTCGAGGACGTCTCGTTCCGGTACGAGCCGGACAAGCCGCTGATCGACGATCTGTCGCTGGTCGCCAACCCGGGCCAGACGGTGGCCATCGTCGGGCCCACCGGCGCGGGCAAGACCACGCTGGTGAACCTGATCATGCGGTTCTACGAGCTCGACGGCGGGCGGATCACCCTGGACGGGGTGGACATCGCCGCGATGACCCGGGCCGACCTTCGGTCCCGCATCGGCATGGTGCTGCAGGACACCTGGCTGTTCGCCGGCACGATCCGGGAGAACATCGCCTACGGCCGCCCCGACGCGACCGAGGAGGAGATCCTGCAGGCCGCCCGGGCGACCTACGTCGACCGGTTCGTGCGCTCGTTGCCCGAGGGCTACGACACCCCGATCAACGACGAGGGCAGCAACATCTCGGCCGGCGAGAAGCAGCTGCTGACCATCGCCCGGGCGTTCCTGGCCGACCCGTCGCTGCTGATCCTGGACGAGGCGACCAGCTCGGTGGACACCCGCACCGAGGTCCTGGTGCAGCACGCCATGGCCGCGCTGCGGGCCGACCGCACCAGCTTCGTCATCGCGCACCGGCTGTCGACCATCCGGGACGCCGACCTGATCCTGGTGATGGAGAACGGCGCGATCGTCGAGCAGGGCACGCACACCCAGCTGCTGGAGCGGGACGGCGCCTACGCCGCGCTGTACAACGCCCAGTTCGCCGGGGCGGTCGTCGACGGCTGACGGCGCTTTCCCGTCCGAACGTCCTGAGCGGGCCGCCCCGCCCCTCGAGCCGCCCCGCCTCTAGTCGGCCGAGCGTGCGAGGCCGCCATCGAGCACGGGAGGGGTGGCCTGGGCGAATGCGGCGACGGAGGAGCCGGATTCTTCAGGACACCCCTCGAGGACCGCGCTGAACAATCAGGCTCCTGCGTCGCCGATTGCCTGCGCCCGGTCCGACGGCCCCCATGGCGGCCGCGCAAGCTCGGCCCACTCTAGGACGCCAGCGGGTGGTTCAGGTCGCCGCCGGTCCAGGGCGAGATGCCCTCGGCGGCGTCCGCCACCGATCCCAGGTCAACCAGCAGCGGAGCCGACCAGGCCGGGTCTTCGTCGTTCACAGGTCCTCCGTGAGGTGAGCCGCGCGGGTGCCCGCGCGGGATCGGATGACGGCGCAGGACGGTCGCCCCAGGTCCGTCGGCGGCGTGCCGGCTCGGCGGACGGTGCCCCGGGCCAGGCGCTGCTGCTCGTACCACTCGACGAAGGCGCCCAGCCCGAACGCCCGGGCGTGCGTCAGGGTCCAGAGCGGGGCTCGCGTGGGGTCGGCCAGCGTGCCGTCCAGCAGGGCCCGGCGCATCGCCGCGGTGTCCAGCAGGCGGGTGATCGTCGGGTTCTCCTCGAACCGATCGAGCGCGGCCAGCAGGACCGGCTCCTGACCGCGGACCCGGTCGACGGCGTCGGCGGCCTGCCGGCCCCGGGTCGTGCGGAGCCGGATCTCGTCCGGCACCAGGCCCCGCATCACCTCGCGGGCCAGCCCCCGGGACACCCCGACCGGCGACCACGCGGCCGGCGGCAAGGCGCGGGCCAGCGCGACCACGGGGAGCGAGCCGAGGGGGTCGGCGCACCACACGTCGTCGCGCAGGGTCTGCCAGCCGGTCATCCGCCAGTCCGGGTTCGTCATCAGACCGGCCATCGCCCGGTACACCCGGAAGCGGGACTCGCCGCGCATGGAGACCGGCGCGCCGACCCGCAGCGGCACCATCGCCCGGCAGGCGTCCCAGCGGCGGTCCTCCCGCCGGCGGACCACCGGGCCCGGAAGCAGATCGCCGACCACCGACCGCGCCAGCGCCGGCCCGCGCACCCCGGCCCGCTGCCGCGCCAGCACCTGCCGCACGACGACGTCGACGCGGCCCCGGCTCAGCTCGTGGGCCAGCACCCCGGCGTTCCCCCGGGAATACCCCGCATTCCCGGACGCACCGGTCAGCAGCACGGCCGCGCCCCCGGCATGGGCCAGGTCGGCCAGTTGGAGGAGCCAGGGCATGTTGTCGGGGTTCAGGGTCGGCAGCCAGGTCCGCTCGAAGCACTCGGTCAGCAGGGTGAGCGGGGGGGCCTCCGGCAGCACCGCCACCCGGTGCTCGATCCAGGGCCGATCGGCGAGCAGCGGACGCACATAGGGCATGTCGTCGGCCTGCCACGTCGCCGATGGATCGGGCGTCCCCGGGCGGGGGGCGTGGGTCAGGGCGAGCAGCCGCTCGCCGCCGACGGGCAGTGCGTCGTCGGCCAGGGCGGCCACCGTGGTGGAGTCCAGGCCGCCGGACAGGGTCACCGCGCACCGCAGCCCGGCTGCCGGCAGCGACCCGCGCACGGCCCGCTCGACCGCCTCCCGCATCAGCGGGACGGCGCGCTCCCGCAGCCGGCCCCCGGCCGGCCGGTGACGATCGAAGGCCGCGGCCGCCCATGTGGTCTCATCCACCTGAGGGTCTCCCGGCCGCCATCGCAGCACCATCCCGCCCGGGTGGAAGCGGACCCCCCGGAACGGGGTGTCCGGCAACGCGTCCGTCCGCGTCACCAGGTCGATCAGGCCGGGGACGGACAATTCCGGCAGCTCGTCGGCGTCGGCCAGTAGTTCGCGCGGCGACGGGGACAGATCACACCCCCGGTGGTGGATCCGGCTGAACAGGCCGACTTCCCGCGACACGCCGGTCGCGGCGATCAGTGCACCGCCGGGCCGCCGCAGCACGGCGGCGAACGCGTGCTCACACGGCGCGACGCCGGCGGCACCCCGCGCCAGCCAGAAGCCGACCTCGTCCCGGCACGTCCCGGTCGGGGCGTGCCACCAGCGCAGTCCACGCATCCGATCGACCCTCCCAGGCCCGCCCGTCGGGTCGGTCCGACACCCCGTCACCACCTCCGGCCGGCGGCCGGAGCCCGTCAGGGCGCGAAGTTGTCGCCGGCGGTGCCGTCATTTCCCCGTTGCACGCTGTTCGCGGCGTTCGGACATCGACCCCAGGTCGACCACCACGGGCGCCGACCAGGGCGCCATGTCCGCGTTCACAGCCAGCCCTTCCGTCGGGCATCGCGGCCGGCCCGCCGAGGTGTCGGGCTCGCACCGCTCACAGGGACCCCTGGTCCTCGCCGGCGAAACCGTCCGCGCCCACGGGCAGACTGTTCAAGGCCGACTCCGCCACCGACCCCAGATCGACGAGCACCGGCGCCGGAGCGGCGTGGTCGATTTCCGGTCGGCTCCCGCGGAGGGCATGGTCGCGTCCCCGATCACGGCGAGACGACGTCCTGCATGGTGCCGTCGACGCCGAAGTTGAACCCCTGGGCCGACTCCGCCACCGACCCGAGATCGATGACCACCGGTGCCGACCATTCCGTCTCGCCCTCGTTCATGCGTCCCCCTGTCCTCGACCCGCCGTGCCGTCACCCGGCGACGCTGCGTAGAACCATCCTTACTCTCCGTTGACGTATGTGCAAGATCAGGTCGGGCGGGACGTCGTCGGTATCGGGCCGCCCATCGGCTCGACTTGCGACTCTGCGTCCATCTTCGGTCACTGTGCGATGATCTTCGCGTGATCGACGGGGATGAACCCGTGCTGCGGCACGGGATCGGGGTCATCCAGACGCAGGCCGGCGGGCGACGCGTGCTGATGACCGACGACCTGCACTACTACGCTCTGGAAGGCACCGCCGAGGTCGTCTGGGACCTGCTCGACCGGCCCCGGTCCCGGGCGGACCTGCTCGCGGAGCTGGCCGACCGGTATGCGGTCCCGCGCGAGACCTGCGCGGCCGACCTGCACCCCTTCCTCGACGCCCTGCTCCGGGCCGGCCTGCTCCAGGCCGGCACCCTCGCCGCACCCTGCCCGTGAGCACCGCCCGAGGCCGGCTCCGGGTGGCGGGCGCGATGGCCGTCCTGGCCGTGGTGTCGCTGCTGCGCCGGCTCGGCGGCACCCGGGCGGTCCGCGCCCTGGCCGGCGCCCCCCGTCCGGCGCACCCGGGCGACGAGGGCGTGCTGACCGGCCCGGTCGATCCGGCGACCCGGTCGGTCACCGGGGCGGTCGGTGCGGCGGCCCGCCACCTGCCGCCGACCAGCTGCCTGGATCGTGCGTTGACCGGTGCCTGGCTGCTGCGCCGGCAGGGCCGGACGGGCCGGGTCGTCCTCGGCGTGCCGGCCGACCCCGAGGCGATCGTCACCCACGCCTGGCTGGTGGACGGCGACGGGCGGGCCTGCATCGGCGCCCGGGAGGCGGCGGCCTACCTGCCGGTGACGGTCTTCGACCGGCCGGCCGGAACCGGCCGGGGCGGGCCGCGATGACGCTGACGACCGGCCCGGCCGTGTTGACCGCTCCGCCCGGCCCGACCCATCGGGTGCTCGACGTTCCCGTCGGATCCGGCGACCTGCCGGCGCCCTGGGCCGCGCAGGTCCGGGGGCGCGGTGGATCCACCGCCTGGTGGGCGGACGCGGACCGGATGCTGGTCACCACCCCGACCGCCGGCCTGTACGTCGAGGGTGGGCACCGTGTGCTGGTGCGCGCCGACGACGACCGGGCCCGGCTCCGTGACGACTACCTCGCCTACGCGTGGGCGCCGCGGCTGCTGCTGATGCAGCGACGGCGGTTCGGGCTGCACGCCACCCTGGTCGTCGCGCCGGGCGGGCAGGCCGTTGCGGTGGGCGGACCGTCGATGGCCGGCAAGTCGACGACCGCTATCGAACTGGTCCGGCGCGGCTGGACGTTCGCCGGTGACGACATCGTGCCCGTCGACACCGGGTCCGGCCGGCCGATGACCCGGCCCTACGCCCGGCCGATCCATCTCTCCGATGCCGCGGCCGCCCGGCTGGGCGCGGATCCAGGGCTCGGCCGTCCCCTGCCCGGGCGGACCAAACGGGTCTACGGCCTGCGCACCGACCTGCGGCCGCGGCCGCTCGACCTGATCGTCGTGGTCGGCCGGACCGCTGCCGACCGGGTCGAGGTCGAGCACCATCCCGGGCTGGTCGCGCTGCCCCGGTTGACGGTCCTCACCGACTCCATCGGCCTCGCGGCGCGCCTGCCGGCGCTGCGGGCCGACCTGTTCGACTGGGCCGCGCAGCTCGCCGCCGGCACGCGCGTGGTGAGCGTGCGCCGGCCGGCGGATCGGGACACCGTCGCCGAGATGGCCGACACGGTGGAGGAGCTCGCCGCCGGCTGACCCTCACTGGTGACGCTGTGTCACGACGGTCGGGCTGGACGTGATCTTGCTGACCATCGAACGGCGGCCGGAGCCGGGCCGGGTACCCTCTGGGGTGGACGGAGCGCACCTGCGCCCGCCCAGGTCGTTGCTGTGAACGCGTCGAGCGTTCCACCACTGCGCGTCCGGTGGATCCGGATCCGTGAGTCGGCCAGCACCGCGGCCGCCCACGCATCACCGAGTCGACAGGACCCACCCCTCACCGATGAGTACTTCTGCTTCCGCGCGCCCGCAGCACGATGCCCAGCGCGGTGCCGCCCCCCGCCGGGCCGCCGGCGCCCCCACCGCCGGCGCCGACCGCGGCCTTCCGACCGAACACGCCGCCGGCCCGTCGACCGGCCGGCCCCGCCGGCGCCGTCGCCGCTCCGGGCGGGGCGCCGCGGGCACCGCCCCGGCGACCGGCACCCCCACGACCGCCGGATCGGTCACTCCGGCCGGGACCTCCGCCACCGACGGCGGGTCCGCCCGTCCCGCCGGCCAGGGCGACCGCACCCGCACCCGGCGCGCCGCGACCCGGGCGGCCGGGCCGGCCGAGCCCACGCGGGCCCCGATCACCGGCCCCGCCGCCGCGGCGCCGTTCACCTCGGCACCGGCCACCTCGGCACCGGCCACCTCGGGACCGGCCAGGGTCGCCCCGGCGGCCTCGGTCGCCGGCGACGTGGCCGGCTTCGCCGACCTGGGCGTGCCCACCACCCTCCTGCCGGCCCTGACCGGACTCGGCGCCGTCGCCCCGTTCCCGATCCAGGCCGCGACGCTGCCCGCCACGTTGGCCGGGCGGGACGTGCTCGGCCGCGGCAAGACCGGTTCGGGCAAGACGATCGCGTTCGCCATCCCGCTGGTCGCCCGGCTGGCCGGCGGTCGCCGGACCCCGGGCCGGCCGCGCGGCCTGGTGCTGCTGCCCACCCGCGAGCTCGCCCTGCAGGTCGCCCGGACCGTCGACCCGCTGGCCAAGGCGGCCGGCCTGCGCACCGTCGTCGTTTTCGGCGGCGTCGGGTACGGCAACCAGACCGCGGCCCTGCGCAAGGGCGTCGACATCGTCATCGCCTGCCCGGGGCGGCTGGAGGACCTGGTCAACCAGCGCGAGTGCGATCTCGGCGGGGTGCAGGTCACCGTGCTCGACGAGGCCGATCACATGGCCGACCTGGGCTTCCTGCCGGTCGTGCGCCGGCTGCTTCGCGCCACCCCCCGCACCGGCCAACGGCTGCTGTTCTCCGCCACCCTGGACAACGGCATCTCGGTGCTGGTCGACGAGTTCCTCACCGACCCCGTGATGCACGCCGTCGACGACGCGACCTCGCCGGTCGCCGCGATGGAGCACCACATCTTCGCCGTCGACGGCGCCGACCGCACCGCCGTCATCCGCGAGCTCGCGCGGGGCACCGGCCGGCGGCTGCTGTTCACCCGGACCAAGCACGGGGCCAAGAAGTGGGCCGCGGCGCTGACCAAGAACGGGACGCCGGCGGTCGATCTGCACGGCAACCTGTCGCAGAACGCCCGCGAGCGCAATCTCGCCGCGTTCTCCTCCGGGGCGGCCACGGTGCTCGTGGCCACCGACATCGCCGCCCGCGGCATCCACGTGGACGACGTCGAGCTGGTCGTGCACCTCGATCCGCCGGTGGAACACAAGGCCTACCTGCACCGCTCCGGCCGCACCGCGCGGGCCGGCGCGGCGGGCCGGGTGATCACCGTCATGCTCCCGGACCAGCGCGAGGACGTGCGCAAACTCATGAAGCAGGCCGGGATCACCGCGGCCACCGTCCGGGTCGCGCCCGGACATCCGGCGATCGCCGAGCTGGCCGGTTGACCCTGCGTCACGACGATTGTGACGATTGTCGTCCCTGGGCCCCGAACTCCGTGCATTAGAGTGAGGTGGTCAGCGCATCGATCAGGTGATCGACGCGGACAGTGATGGTTCATGACCCGGGGGGAACGGGCAACGAGGCCTCCGCCCGCGGTGTCCGCTCCGGTGGGCACCGGATAAAAAGACTTGGATACCTGCCATGCGAGCCACCATCGGTCGACGTGCCAACGAGATCTACCGGGCCGTGCGCTGCCGGAACCGGATCGTTTCCCGCTATGTCTTCAACGCCGGCGCGGTGCGGGACCACCGGCGGCACACCGTCGAGCTGTCCCCGGCCGCGGCCGCGCTCGCCGGCCGGTTGATCACCGACGGAGTCGCGTCGGCGGCGGCCGTCGACGTCGTCGGCGATCCCGACCTGGTCGCCCGGGTGCGGCAGCGGGCCCAGGAGCTCTACGACAGCCCCCGGCCCGAGAGCGACCCGCTCAAGCCGTACCTGTTCCAGTTGCTCGGCGAGAACCCCGAGCTGCGGCCGGACGACCCGCTGCTGCACTTCGCGCTCGATCCGCAGATCCGGGGCATCGCCGAGCGCTACTGCGGCATGCGGCTGCGGGTGCAGGACCTCAACGTCTGGGTCAACGAACCCACCGACGGCCCGGCCCAGCAGTCGCAGCGGTGGCACCGGGACGTCCCGGAGGACCACGACATCGTCAAGTGCTTCCTGTACCTGTCCGACGTCACCCCGGCGGCCGGTCCGATGTCCTACGTGACCGGCACCAACACGCCCCAGGGCCGACGGATCAAGATGGCCACGGAGTACGACGGCGGCGGCTACCGGCTTGCGGACGAGGACGTCGCCGAGGCGTTCCGGTCCGAGCGGACGGTCACCGCCGAGGGCCCGGCCGGCACGGTCATCTTCGCCGACACGCTGGGCGTGCACCGCGGCGGCCACGCCACCGGCGCCGAACGGGTCGTCCTGCAGATCACCTACGGATCGCACGCCAGCCTGCGCCGCGCCCGGCTGCGGCCCGCCGACGGGGTCGCCCCGGACGCACTGCCGGACGTCCGGCTCGCCACCGTCTGATCCACCCCCCGATCAGCCGCCGATCCGCCCCCCGAGCCGGTCGGCGGCGCCGGATGGCCGGCCCGTCCCGCCGGGGAACCGTACCGCCGGCGACCGCCCGGCCGACGACCGGTCCCGGCCGGTCACCGGCGCCGTCAGGCGAAGAACGCGTCCACGTCGGCCGCCGTCACCGCCGCCAGGTCGGCCGGCTGCCACCGCGGAGTGCGGTCCTTGTCGACCACCTGGGCCCGGATGCCCTCGGGCAGGTCCGGCCGGGCCAGGAAGTGGCCGGCGAGGCGCAGATCCTGCTCCAGCACCTGGGCCAGCGTCATCGACCGGGCCGCCCGGATGGCCCGCAGGGTGACCTTGACCGACGTCGGCGCCATCCCGGCCAGGGCGTTCCCGGCCGCGCGGGCGGCCGGGTCGGGGTGTGCCAGCAGCGCGGCCAGGATGTGCTCGGCGTCGTCGCCGGCGTAGCACTCGTCGACCCACCCGGCCCCGGCCAGGGCGCCGGCCGGCGGCGGGCCGAACGCCGGGATCACCCCGGCCCGCAGCGACCCGGTCACCGCGTCCAGGTCGGCCGCCGGCACGAAGTGATCGGCCAGCCCGGCCCGGATGGCGTCGCCGGCATCCAGATGGGCCCCGATCAGCGCCGCGTGCACGCCCAGCTGGCCGGGCGCCCGGGACAGCAGGTGCAGGATGCCGACGTCGGGCCACAGCCCGATCAGCGTCTCCGGCATCGCCAGGCGGGAATTGTCCGTCACGATCCGCACCGAGCAGTGGGCCGACACCCCGAGACCGCCGCCGAAGGTGATCCCCCGCTGGTAGGCCACGATCGGCTTGCCGTAGCCGGCCAGCGCCGCGTTCATCGCGTACTCGTCGGCCAGGAACTCCATCGCGTCGGCCGTGCCGTCCAGAACCGACTCGCGCAGCGCCCGGATGTCCGCCCCGGCGCACAGGCCGCGCTCGCCGGCCCCGTCGATGAGCACCAGCTCGACCGCCGGGTCGTCGGCCCAGGCGGCCAGGGCGGCCCGGATCCCGTCGATCATGGGCATGGTCAGGGCGTTGATCTGCCGCGGCCGGTTCAGGGTGATCCGGCCCAGCCGACCCTCGACCCCGGTGAGCAGCGGTTCGTCGTTTGAAGTCACCGCGCCACGGTAATCAACTGCCCCGGGTCCCGGTCGCGCTCCCGTCACGGTGCCGCATCGATCGGGCTGCTCGAGATGCGAATACCGGCGGGAGTGGCATGCTCGGCTCCGGCAAGATCACCGAAAGGGGAGCTCATGGGCGAGCACGGTGGCAGCTTCGACAAGAACGCGTCGATCTACGACGACACCGAGGAGGGCAAGGGCGTCGTCCGGATCGCCTCGGTCGCCGCGCTCGGCGGGTTCCTGTTCGGCTACGACAGCGCAGTGATCAACGGCGCGAACTCGGCGATCCAGGAGTACTTCAACGCCGGCGCGCTGGAACTCGGCTTCACCGTCGCCGCCGCCCTGCTGGGTGCGGCCGCCGGCGCGCTGCTGGCCGGCCGGCTGGCCGACCACATCGGCCGGCTGTCGGTCATGCGGCTGGCCGCCGTGCTCTTCGCGATCAGCGCCATCGGCTGCGCGATCGTGCCCAGCCTGTGGCTGCTGATCCTGTTCCGCCTGCTCGGCGGCCTCGGCGTCGGCGTGGCCTCGGTCATCGCGCCCGCGTACATCGCCGAGATCGCGCCGGCCCGGATCCGCGGCCGGCTGGGGTCCCTGCAGCAGCTCGCGATCGTCACCGGCATCTTCATCTCGCTGCTGGTCGACTTCCTGCTGGCCAACGCGGCCGGTGGCTCGAACCAGGACTTCTGGTTCGGGTGGGAGGCCTGGCGCTGGATGTTCTTCATGATGATCATCCCGGCCCTGCTCTACGGCGGCCTGGCCCTGACCATTCCGGAGTCCCCGCGCTACCTGATCGCCAAGCACCGGATCGCCGAGGCCAAGGAGGTCCTGACCGGCCTGCTCGGACCGCGCAACATCGACGCCAAGATCGAGAAGATCCGGGCGAGCATGGAGCGGGAGACCGAACCGTCCTGGAAGGACCTGAAGTCGACGACCACCGGCCGGATCGCCGGCATCGTGTGGATCGGCCTGCTGCTGTCGGTCTTCCAGCAGTTCGTCGGCATCAACGTGATCTTCTACTACTCGAACATCCTGTGGGAGGCCGTCGGCTTCACCGAGGACCAGTCGTTCGTCATCACCGTCATCTCGGCCACCATCAACATCCTCACCACGCTGATCGCGATCGCCACGATCGACCGGTTGGGCCGCAAACCGCTCCTGCTGATCGGTTCCGTCGGCATGACGGTCACCCTGGCCACGATGGCGTTGATCTTCGGCACCGCTCCCGAGTGCACCCAGGTGATCGCCGACCAGTGCACCGCGGCCAACGTGGCGGACCACACGCCGAACCTGTCCGCCGCGATCCTGGGATCCTCCTCGCCGATCGTCGCGCTGATCGCCGCCAACCTGTTCGTGGTCGCGTTCGGCATGTCCTGGGGCCCGGTGGTCTGGGTGCTGCTGGGCGAGATGTTCCCGAACCGGATGCGGGCGGCCGCGCTGTCCCTGGCCGCCGGCGGCCAGTGGGTGGCGAACTGGATCGTCACCGTCACCTTCCCGCCCCTGGCCGACATCTCGCTGGCCCTGGCCTACAGCCTCTACGCCGGCTTCGCCCTGCTGTCGTTCATCTTCGTCAGCAAGTGGGTGCAGGAGACCAAGGGCAAGCAACTGGAGGACATGCACGCCTGACGGTTCGCCCGGCCGCGCGCGGCAAGGCCGCGGCGGCCGCGGGACCGCGGAGGGGGATCTCCTCGCGCCTCGGGTGAACCGGCGTTGCGCCGCTCGCTCCGGGTTGCGCAACGCCGGTTCGCCCGCCGGAGGCCGCATGGACGCGGCGACCCGATGCGCACCGGGCTTCGGGGTGCCCGGGACCGGGGCCGCCGCCCGGGGACGCGCCGGTGCGGCACCGTGGTGGCACGATGCGCACCATGACCGAACCCGTCCGTTACCAATTGCCCGACCGCAACGTGGGTCTGGACCTGATGCGGGTCACCGAGGCGGCCGCGATGGCCGCCGGCCGGTGGTCCGGTCGGGGCGACAAGGAGGCCGGTGACCAGGCGGCGGTCGACGCGATGCGCGACGTGCTGGCCCGGGTCCCGATGCGCGGCGTCGTGGTGATCGGCGAGGGCGAGAAGGACGAGGCGCCGATGCTGTTCAACGGCGAGCACGTCGGCGACGGCACCGGTCCGGAGTTCGACATCGCCGTCGACCCGGTGGACGGCACCACCCTCCTGGCCAACGGGATGCCCAACGCGATCGCGGTGATGGCGGCCGCCGACCGCGGCAGCATGTACGACCCGAGCGCGGTGTTCTACATGAACAAGCTGGTCTGCGCGGCGGCCGTCGCCGGCGAGGTGGACATCGACGCCCCGCCGGCGCACAACATCGGGGCGGTCGCCCGGGCCCTCGGCGTGACGCCCGGCGACGTCACGGTCAGCGTGCAGAACCGGCCGCGGCACGAGCAGCTGATCCGCGACGTGCGCGCCGCCGGAGCCCGGGTCAAGCTCTTCGCCGACGGCGACGTCGCGACCGCGATCGCGGCGGTCCGGCCGGGCACCGGGATCGACCTGATGCTCGGCATCGGCGGGACGCCCGAGGGGATCATCACCGCCTGCGCGATGAAGGCGATGGGCGGCGTCATCCAGGGCCGGCTGCACCCGCGGGACGACACCGAGCGGCGCACGGCCCTGGACGCCGGTCACGACCTGACCCGGGTGCTGCACACCGGCGACCTCGTCGCCGGCGACAACACCCACTTCATCGCGACCGGCATCACCGACGGCGACCTGCTCCGCGGCGTCCGGTACACCCCGGACGGGGCCGAGACCGAGTCGATCGTGGTGCGCTCGCGCAGCGGCACGGTCCGCCTCGTGCACGGCACCCATCTGCTGCACAAGCTGCGCTGACCGCACCGATCGCACCGGCGGGGCCGGCCCCCCGGGCCCGCCCGCCGGC
>NZ_JBMDXT010000152.1:0-5078 GCF_048594475.1 Nakamurella sp.
CGACATCGCCGGCCGCCCGGTCCGGCCGCCGGGGGATGCGCAGCGGGCAGAGCCAGATCGGCTCGATCGGCACCTCGGCCAGGAACCACCGCAGGAACTCCGCCGTGCGCTCGACGGGAATCTCCACGTCCTGCACCACGCGCTCGAACGGCGGCCGGCCGTGCAGCGCCTCCAGGCGGTCCGCGATGTCGAACCGGCGGTCCAGCGCGACCAGCTTCCAGTAGACCGAACTGCGCTTGAGCGGCCGGGGCCAGAGCCGCCGGATCGCCGGGACCTGCGCGCCGAACGCCCGCGAGCACCAGAACCAGTCGGTGTCCCACCGCCACAGGTAGTCGTGGACGGTCAGGCGGTCGGTCGGGCGTTCCCGGATCGACCGGTAGTAGATCTGCCGGCCGGTGTAGTCGCTGGTCGGGCCGGGTTCGTCGGTCAGCCGCCCGAGCGTCAGGTACTGCTCGTCGGCCGTGAAGACGACCCCGTCGAGGTAGTCGACCCGCTCGCCGTCGTGCTCCCGGGCGACGCTGATCGCGGCCAGGGCGGCCGCCAGCTCGGCGAGATCGTCGAACCGCAGGTGACGCAGGGCGACGAAGCGCCGGACCGGCTCCAGCCGCACCCTCAGCCGGGTGGCGTAGCCCAGGCTGCCGTACGAGTTGGCGAACCCGTAGTACAGGTCATCGTGCGGGCCGCCGGGCGCGGCGGTGACGACATCTCCGGCGCCGGTGAGGATGTCCATCACCACGATGTCGTCGTAGACCACCCCGCTGCGGAACGCGCCGGATTCGATGCCCCCACCGGTCGCCGCGCCGCCGACGGTGATGGTCTTGAGCTGCGGGACGATCAGCGGGGCCAGCCCGTGGGGCAGGGTGGCCGCCACCAGGTCCTCGTAGGTGCACATCCCGCCGACGTCCGCGGTGCGCGCGGCCGGGTCGACCGCCAGCACCCCGGACAGCCCGGAGACGTCAAGGCCGGGGGCGCCGGTGCGGCCGCGGGCCCGGAACAGGTTCGAGGTCCGCTTGGCCAGCCGCACCCGCCGGTCCGTCGGGATGGCGCGGTAGCTGGCGACCAGCCGCCGCAGGCCCGGGGCGTAGGCCGGATCGGCGGCCCGGGCCGACCAGGTGTCGACCGGGGCCGGCGCCTCGGTAGGAGCGGTTCCATCGGACACGGCCCACATGCCACACAAGTTAGTCCCGCTATATGACGCCCGGTTCACCCGGGCTAGGTGAGCGGCGTCCCATTTGTCTTGTCAGGGTGGTTCGACGGTTCGTCCGGGCCGGTCGGACGGCCCGGCCGGCCCGGGGCGCGGTCCGGGTGTCGGTGGTCCCGCTGACCGTCCGGTCAGCCTTCGCGCCCCTTCTCGGCCTTCTCCTGGGCCTGCAGCCGGGCGACGACGTGGTCGGGTGCCGGAGCGTGCCGCAGGTACTGCGTGCGGTAGCTGCCGGTGCCGTGGGCCAGCGAGCGCAGTTCGATGGCGTACCGGACGAACTCCAGCTCCGGCACGTCGGCCTGCACGGAGGACCGGCCGTCGCCGGCCGATTCGGTGCCCCGGACCCGCCCGCGCCTGGCCGCCAGGTCGGCCAGGATCGCGCCGACGTACTCGTCGTCCACGGTGATCGTCACGGAGTTCATCGGCTCGAGCAGCTGGATGCCGGCCGCCTGCGCGGCCTCCCGCAGGGCCAGCGATCCGGCGAGCTGGAACGCTGCGTCGGAGGAGTCGACGCTGTGCGCCTTCCCGCCGACCAGGGTCACCCGCACGTCGACCATGGGGTGCCCGGTCACTCCCTTGTCCAGCTGGGCGCGGACACCCTTCTCCACGCTCGGGATGAACTGGCGGGGGACGGCGCCTCCGACCACCCGGTCCACGAACTCGAACCCGCCGCCCTCGGGCAGCGGTTCGACCTCGATCTGCGCGACCGCGTACTGGCCGTGCCCACCGGACTGCTTGACGTGCCGGCCGAGTCCGTTGCCGGCCTGCCGGATGGTCTCCCGCATCGCCACCCGTACCGGGGACACGGCCACCTCCAGCCCCGCGCGGGTGCGGAGACGGTCGAGCAGCACCTCCAGTTGCTGCTCACCCATCGTCCACATCAGCAGCTGACCGGTCGCCGGATTGACCTCGACCCGCACCGTCGGATCCTCGGCCTGCAGCCGGGCCAGACCCTGCACGAGCTTGTCCTCGTCGCTCGAGGTGCGGGCCGAGATGGCCACGGGCAGCAGCGGTTCGGGCATCACCCAGGGAGCCAGCACGGCCGGGTCGGCCGGGTCCGAGAGGGTGTCGCCGGTTTCGGCATGGGAGAGCCGGGCGACCGAGACGATGTCGCCGGCGACCGCCCGGCCGACCGGGGACAGGGTTGCGCCCAACGGCCGGGAGATCGCGCCGGCCCGCTCGTCCAGATCGTGCTCGGCGTGCCACGCCTCGTCCTTGGGGTGGCCGGAGAAGCGCGCGAAATGGCCGGACACGTGGACCGGGACGTCCGGCAGCAGGGTGCCGGAGAACACCCGGACGATCGAGATCCGACCGACGTACGGATCGGTCGTCGTCTTGACCACCTCGGCGACCAGCGGGCCGTCCGAGCGGCCGGTCAGCGGTTCGCGGTCGGCACCGGCCGGGGTGTAGACCGGCGGCAGGACGTGCTCCTCGGGGTGCGGCAGGCCGCGTCCGATCACCTCGATCAGTTCGGACACGCCGAGCCCGGTGGTCGGCACGCAGGGGATGACCGGGTGGAAGGTGCCGTGCGCGACCGCGGTCTCCAGGTCGTCGACCACGGTGTCGAAGCCGACCTGCTCACCGGCCAGGTAGCGGTCGAGCAGCCCGTCGTCCTCCGATTCGGTGATGACGGCCTCGATCAGCGCCTCCCGCGTGGACGAGATCGACTTCCGCTCCTCCTCGCCCGCCGGCCGCGCGGCCCGGCGACCGCCGGACAGGTCGTAGACGGTCTGCGAGAGCAGGCCGATCAGCGCCGTCGGCGGTTCCCCGATCGGGGAGTCGACCGGCAGGTACAGCGGGTGCACGCCGTCGCCGAACGCGAGCTGGCAGCTCTCCACCGCGGCCGCGAAGTCGCCGCGCGGCTGGTCGATGTGGGTCACCACGACGGCCCGCGGCATGCCGACCGCCGCGCACTCCTGCCACAGCATCCGGGTCGCGCCGTCCACGACGCCGCCGGCCGCCGCGGTGTCGGTGGCCGAGACGACGAACAGGGCGGCGTCCGCGGCGCGCAGCCCGGCCCGCAACTCGCCGACGAAGTCGGCGTGCCCGGGGGTGTCGATCAGGTTGATCCGGACCGGCCCATCCACCTCCGGCACGTCGGTGGCCCCCAACCGGGCCACCCACCCCCAAACCCAACCGCCCACCCCACGCCGGTCTTTTGGGTGCCCCCCCCGCTCCACCCCCACAGCGACACCGACCGGCCCAGCCGCTTCTCGACCTCCTCGACATCGCCGATGGTGCTTCCGCTCTCGATCGAGCCGAGCCGGCCGATCACGCCCGTCGCCAGTGCGACGGCGTCCACCAGCAGGGTCTTGCCGGCCCCGCCGGGGCCGACCAGCACGACGTTGCGGACCTGTTCGGCGGTGGTCGCGCCGCCGTCGCGGGCACCCTGGGTCATCGGGGCGACCCCGGTCCCGGCCGGCCGGCGGCCTCGCCGCACCGGGGCGCAGCGGGACGGTCGTCACCGACCCGGAGGCATGGGGGTTCATGAGTTCTCATGCGTGACCACCTCTGCTGGGCCCGGGCCACGACCCTGCGCCGCGGCGATGTCGGCCTCTCCACCGGCAAGCTTGCCAGGGGTCCGGCCGACCGCAACCGGGCGCGACGACGACCGATCCGGCCCCCGAGTCGCGGCGGGAAGTGGTTGTCTGGAGAGACGGAGGCCGTTGGGCCCCGCCTCACCGTCGAGGAAAGGAACCGTCGATGACCGATCACCACGGCCCGCCGGCGTCCGGCGCCGGTCACCGCGAAGGTGACCCGGCGGGCGTGACGCCCGACTTCGCCCGCGAGAACGTCGATCCGGACGACCGCTCGGGCCCGGCCGGCGAGGCTCCCGAGCCGACGTTCGCCACCAAGGACATCGACCCGCACGAACCGGATCCGATCCCGCCGGGCACGCCGTCGTTCGCCACCCGGGACATCGACCCGGCCGAGCCCGATCCCGTCGATCCGGACCGGCCGTCCTACGCCACCCGCGACGTCGATCCGGCCGAGGGACGGCACCGGCGGCCCGAGTAGGGGTGCTCGGACCGCCGCGGTGTCGGCGTCGCCGACCCCGCCGGGGGAGCAGTGTCGGGTGCTCGATGGTGGCCTCGCCGGCCGGCCCGGGGGTCATGTGGCCCCCGGTGGGCCGGTCCTCGTACCGGCCCCCGGTCCGGTCAGCGGCCGGTCAGCGGGCCGGTCAGCGGGCCGGTCAGCGGCCGGTCACCGGGCCGAGGTTCACCGGCTCCCCGGCGGGCTCTGCAGCGGGCTCCACGGCGGGCTTCACAACGGGCTCGGGAAGCAGGCACCGGGCCAGATCGAGGGCCACCGGCTCGGGCAGGTCGGGGACGTCGTAGTGCTGGGCGCCGGCGCCGGTGGTCGCGATCAGGGTGGCCAGGCCCGCGCGACGCTGGAAGAACGAACGGCGGACGGTCACCCCCACGATGCCGTCGACGGCCAGCACCGTGCGCCGTCGGGCCAGTGAACCGACCTGGACGACCAGATGGTCGTCGACGACCGCGTGACCGAGGTGGCGATACCGGTCGGCGGCCAGCGGGACGGCGGCCACGATCAGCAGGGCCCAGAGGGTCAGGAGCGGGGTGGGCACCCCGGCCCACCAGGTCAGCGCGGCGAGCCCGGCGGCCACCGGCAGCGTGCCGGCCAGGGCCCGGGTGTACCGGCGCCGGCGGGCGGCCGGGCCGTGCCGCAGCAGCGGGGTGTCCACCAGACGGTCACCGGCCCGCCCCCGGCTCAGCACCGCGGCCTCCACCCGGCGCACCTCCCCGGCCGGCGCCGGCGGCATCAGCAGCGCCCCGCCGCCGTCGCCGGCCGGACCGGCGTCGTCCCCGCCGGCGCGGCGCAGTCCGGTGGCGATCGCGTGCAGTCGCGCGCCGCC
>NZ_JBMDXT010000153.1:0-9638 GCF_048594475.1 Nakamurella sp.
CGGACCGGTGTGCGGCCCGGACGGGGGACCGGTGTGCGGCCCGGACGGCGGACCGGGGTGCGGTCCCGTCGTCGACGGGCCGGCCGGGGCCCCGGCGGCCGGGCCGGGCCGGAGGTCGGCCGGGCCGAGCGCCCGGGAGTCGGCCGGGCCGAGCGCCCGGGAGAGGGCGGCGACGAACTCACGGCCCGTGGCGACCCGGTCGGCCGGGTTCGTGGCCATCGCCGTGGCCAGCACCGGGTCGGCGGCGGCCAGCTCGGGGTGGGCCGGCCCGAGCGGGGCGGGGTACTGGCTCAGATGGGCCCACATCAGGGCGGCCTGGTCGTCCCGGACGAACGGCGGCGTCCCGGCCAGGCATTCGTACGCGACGCAGCCCAGCGCGTACAGGTCGCTGCGCGCGCTCACCGGCTCGCCCCGGATCTGTTCCGGCGAGATGTAGGCCATGGTGCCGATGAAGCTGCCGGCCTCGGTCAGCCGGCTCATCGCCGAGGCCCGCCGGGTCAGGCCGAAGTCGCTGAGATAGACGTGCGGGCGGCCGTCGGCGGACTCGGCCAGCAGGATGTTCGCCGGTTTGACGTCCCGGTGCACCAGGCCGGCGGCGTGGGCCAGATCGAGCGCGTCGGCGACGGGGGACAGGACGGCCAGGGTCCGCGGCGGATCGAGCGGGCCCTCGCGCCGGATCAGCCGGGACAGGTTGGTTCCCCGGACCAGGCGCATCGCGATGTAGAGCAGCCCGTCGGACTCGCCGGCCTCGTAGATGGGCACGATGTTCGGATGGTCGAGCGAGGCGGCGAAGCGGGACTCCCGCAGGAACCGCTCGCGGAAGTCGGACCCGTCCGGGTCGTGGAAGGCCAGGATCTTGAGCGCCACCCGGCGCTCGAGCCGCACGTCGGTGGCCTCGTAGACGTTGGCCATGCCGCCGCGGTCCAGCAGCGACTCGACCCGGTAGGGGCCGATGACGGTGCCCGGGGGCAGGTGCTGCGGCGGGCCCGGGGTCGCGCCGTCTCCGTCGTCCCGCACGGGCGCCTCTTCTCCGCCGTCGACAGCACCGGTGACGCCGCTGCCGTCACCGGGTCCAGTGAAACGCAAACTGCGGGGGTCTGCCAGCGACATTTCGGGACGACGGCACCTGACCCGGCGCGATCTCCGGTCCGGTCGGGCATCGGCCGGGTCGCGTCGGCCGCCCGCGGACCGGGGAAAGCCTCGGACGGCGTCTGACAGATCTTTGATTTCTGCCCGGCAGGCTGGGGCGCGGCCGGGTGCGTGACCGACGCGCACCCGACGAGTCGACCGGGAAAGGCCCTGATGGACCCCGATCTGTCCGTGTTCCAGCCGATCAACACCTTCGCCCGGGACACCCCGTGGCTGCAGGGGCCGATGCTGGACGTCGCCCAATGGGGTGTGCTGGCCTTCGTCGTCCTGCTGGGCGTCGGGTGGTGGATCGCCCGCCGGAGCCAGGATCCGGCCCGGCTGGCCGCGGCCGTCTGGGCCCCGCTGGGCACGCTGCTGGCGGTCGCGGTGAACCAGCCGCTGGCCGCGCTGATCGGCGAGCCGCGTCCGGTGGTGGCGGCGCCGGGGGCGTTCATCCTGTTGCCCGGAGCGGGCGATCCCGGGATGCCCAGCGATCACGCGACGATGGCCGGGGCGGTGGTGCTCGGCCTGTTCCTGGTCAACCGCCGGCTGGGCGCGGTGACCGCGGCGGCGGCGGTCCTGCTGGCGTTCTCCCGGGTCTACGTCGGCGCCCACTTCCCGTTCGACGTGCTGGTCGGTCTGGTCACCGGCGCCGCCGTCAGCCTGGCCGGCTTCCTGCTGGCCCGCCGCCCGCTCGTGCGTCTGGTGCACGCGCTCGAACGGACCCGGCTGCGTCCCCTGCTGACCACCGCGGCGGGCTGACCCGGCCCCGTCCGCCGGGGCCCGGCCCGGGCCGGCGCCCGCCGGTCAGGCCCGCGGCGCGGGGATCTCGATGACGGCCTGCACGCCTCCGGTCGGCCCGGGGCCCAGCCGCAGGTGCCCGCCGTGCGCGGTCGCCACCTCCCGGACCAGCGCCAGCCCGAGGCCGAACCGCCGGCCCCCGGGGCCGTCGGCCGACCGCTCGCCGCGGGCGAAGCGCCGGGTCAGCTCCTCCGGGTCCGCGCCGCCCAGACCCTCCCCGGTATCGGTGACCGCGAGCACGACCCGGTCGCCGGCCGGCCACCCGGCCAGCTCGACGGTGCCGCCGGCCGGGGTGTGACCGATCGCGTTGTCCACCAGCGCGGCCACGGCCCGCCGCAACGCGGTGCGGGATCCGGTGACCCACAGCGCGTCCGGCCCGGCCACGCGGAGCCCGACCGCCCGCTGGTCGGCCAGCACGCCCATGGACGCCGCCACCTCGTGCAGGAGCTCGGGGACGGCGATCGGCTCCCCGCGCGCCGGGTCGGCCGACAGCTGGGCACTGGCCAGCAGCTCGTCGACGATCTCGCCGAGGGTGCGGCTGTCGTCCAGCAGCTGCCGCATCGCCGGCAGGGCCGGGTCGTCCGGCGGCATCCGCCGGGCGATCAGCTGCGCCCGCGTGTGCATGACCGTGAGCGGGGTGCGCAGCTCGTGGCCGGCGTCGGCGACGAAGCGACGCTGCCGGGCCAGTGCCTCGCCCAGCGGGGCCACCGCCCGGCGGGCGATGAGCAGGCCGGCCAGCCCGGCGATCGCCACGCCGATGGTGCCGGCCACCAGCAGCGTGGTGCGCAGGACGTCGTCGTCACGGTCGAAGCCACCCTCGTGGCCGCCGCGGCCGTGCCCGAGCACCGGGCTCAGCGCCAGCGTGGCCAGGGCGGCGAGGACCACCACCACGGCGCTGGCCGCCGCCAGCTGCCAGGCCATCCGCCGGGTCGCCGACCGCAGCAGCTGCTGGTCGGGATCGGTGGGCGCGGTCACGACACTCCCAGCCGGTAGCCCAGGCCGTGCACGGTGTGCACGGCCTCGCGGCCGAGCTTGCGCCGCAGGTAGTAGACGTAGGTGTCGACGCTGCCCGGGTCGTCCGCCGGGTCGAACACGGCCGCCAGCAACTCGGGGCGGGTGAAGACCTGCTGCGGGCGCCGGGCCAGCACCTCCAGCAGCGCCGCCTCCCGCCCGGACAGGTCGATCGGGGCGCCGCCGTCCGGGTCGGTCACCTGCCGGCCCCCGACGTCGAACCGGCGCCGTCCCAGATCCAGCGTCGTCGCCCGGTCGATCGGCCGGCGGCGCAGGGCCCGCAGCCGGGCCAGCAGCTCGTCGATCTCGAACGGTTTGACCAGGTAGTCCTCGGCGCCCGCGTCCAGACCCTCGACCCGGTCGGCGACGGCGGCGCGGGCGGTCAGGATCAGGATCGGGGTGGTCACCGCCCGCTGCCGCAGCCGGCGCACCAGGTCGACGCCGTCGATCGCCGGCAGGCCGCGGTCGATCACCATCACCTCGTAGTCGCGGGTCAGGCCGGCATGCAGCCCGGACTGCCCGTCCGGCACCAGGTCGACGTCGTACGAATCGCCGAGGACCTCGGCCAGCAGCGGCCCGAGCCGGCCGTCGTCCTCCACGAGCAGCAGTCGCGGTTGCCCGGTCTCCACCCGACCCCTCCCTCCCGGCGTCCGGCCATCGTGCTCGGGCGTCCTCAGAAGGATCTCAGACGCACCGTCGCGCGCCCGGTGATCGGAGCGGGATGACGGCCGATCCTTGCCCACGGCAAGGAACGCCCGATAATGCTGGTTTGTGAGTATCCGGCCAGGATCGGCCCTGCTGCGGGTGGTCGCCTGGGCGTACGTCCTCGGCCTGCTGGTCTGGCTGCTGCTCGGCCTGCTGCCGGCCACGGTCGCCCGCGTCGGCCCGGTGGCCGACCAGGCGCGGGCGCTGGCCGCGTCCGGCGGGTTCCTGGCGGCGCCGGCGGAGCAACTGCTGATGCCCTCGATGCCGATGACGGGCCTGACCGGGGTCACCGCGCTGCAGTACGGGTTCAGCGCGCTCAACCTGGTGCTCGGGGTCGTGCTGCTGGTGCGGGGCTGGGACCAGCTGGTACCCCGGTTGCTGGCCGTCGGACTGCTTGGCACCGCCGCGACCTTCAACCTGCCCAGCCACGAGGCGTTCCGCCTGATCGGCAGCCCCTGGCCGGTGTCGCTGGCGCACTTCGCGTTCCACATCGCGTCGGGCGTCTGCTACCTCTGGGGCGTCGCGCTGTTCCCGGACGCTCGGCTGCCGCGGGGGACCTGGCTGTCCGGACGCCGGCTGACCGGCGCCGCGCTGGGGGTCACCGCGGTGGTGGCGGCGGTCTGCTGGTGGAGCGACTTCCTGCTCCACCCGCAGTTCTTCGTCGTTTTCTTCGGCGTCCTCATCCCGGTCACCGGTGTCGGCGCGCAGGTCCTGCGGCTGCGCGATCCGGCCACCGGCGCGACCGCCCGCCGGGACGCCCGGCTGCTGATCGGCGCCCTCCTGCCGGCGCTGGCGGTGGCCGTCCTGTGGTGCGTGGCGCAGGCCCTGACCCTGGCCGGGATCGGTGGGGCGCCGGCCGCGGGTCTGGCGGCGGCGCTGCCCGACCTGTTCCCGGCGGTGTTCGCGATCGTGCCGGTCGTGCTGTTCATCGCCTCGGTCCGGTACCGGATCTTCGGGCTCGACCGGTTGCTCGGCCGGGTCCTGGCGGCCACGGTGCTGCTGGTGGGGACCGGCCTGGTGTACCTGGCCGCGGTGGTCACCGGAGGGTGGTGGGCGGCCGGCGGGCGCTGGTGGACCGTCCTGGTGATGGCGGTGGCCGCGGTGATCCTGAGCTGGGCGTGGGACGTCATCCGGCGCCGGATCAACCGGATCGTCTTCGGCCAGGACCTCGACCCGGCCGCCGCCATGGGCAGCCTGATCAGCGGGCTCGACCTGCTCAGCCGCGACGATGAGCTCGATCGCGTGGTGGACGTGGTGGTCCGGGCCACCCGGGCCCGGGCGGCCCGGATCTGGGCCGGGGACGGTGACCGGTGGACCGTCGTCGCCGGTGCCCCGGCCGGGCCCGGGGCACCGGTCCTGGCCGACGGCCGGTTCTGGTGGATCGAGTACGGCAACCGGCGGACCGGGGTGCTCACCGTCGAACTCTCGCCCGGCGAGCGGCTGCCCGCGGCCCAGCGGGCCCTGCTCGCCGACCTGGCCGACCACGCCGGCCTGCTGCTGCACAACGCGACCCTGGCCGACGGGCTGGAGCAGCGGGTCCGGCTGCTGACCGAGCGCGCCGACCAGCTGCGGCAGACCCGCCGCCGGATGGTCGCGGCCCAGGACCGCGAGCGGGACCGGCTGGAGCGCAACCTGCACGACGGGGCGCAGCAGACGCTGGTGGCCGCCATGATCGAGCTCCGGATGGCCGCCGCGCTGGGCCGTCCGGCGGCGGACGGCGTCCTGGCCGGTGTCCCGGAGACCCTCCGGGCGGGTGTCGATGAGGTGCACCGGCTGGCCGGCGGCGGCCTTCCGGACGGCCTGCGGGACGGTGATCTGCACCGGGCGCTGACCGCCGTCGCGGACGGCGCGGCCCGGGCCGGGTTCGAGGTGCGGCTGACCGTGGACGCCGGACCGGACCCGCTGGCCCCGGGACCGTCGGGCCCCGCGAGCGGGCCCGACGCCTGGACCGACGCCGCGGTGGCCGTCTGGTTCTGCTGCGCCGAGGCCGTCCAGAACGCGGTGAAACACTCAGGGGGCCGGTCGATCTCGATCGACGTGCGGCCGGGGCGGGCCGCCATCGAGTTCGAGGTCGCCGACGACGGGTGCGGGATCGACGCCGCCGCAGGTGGTTTCGGCGGCATCCGGGGTCTGGACGACCGGGTCGCCGCGCTCGGCGGGAGCGTGCGGATCGACGCCGCCCCGGGGGTCGGGACGGCCGTGCGCGGCACCGTGCCCGTGCCGGGCGTCGGTCCGGTCGGGTCCGGCTCGGCGGGGGTCGGCGTCCCGGCGGATGCGGCGGGGGCCGGTCATGGCTGACCGTGCCCGAGTCACGGCCCTGGTCCTGGGGATCCGGCTGGCCGTCGCGCTGACGGCCTTCGCGGCCGCCGAATGGTGGTCCGAACGCCGGTGGCCGGCGGCCGGGGGCATGCCGGTGTGGCTGGTGGTGGTCACGATGGCCGCGACCGCCGCCCTGTTCGCCGGGACCGGCCGGGTGCTGACCCGGCTGGCCGAGCGGATCGTGCTGGGCGATCGGGCCGCCGGGTACCAGGCCGGCCGCTCGTTGCTGCGGCGGATGGCCACCGCGCTGCCGGTGGAGCAGGTGCTGCCCTCGCTGGCCGAGATCACCGGTCGCACCCTGCAGGTCGAACGCTCGGAGGTGCGGGTCAACCTGGCCGGGGGCCGGACCCTGTCCCAGGTGTGGCCCGACCGCGCCGGTCCGCAGGGGTCCCCGGTCGTGGTCGAGGTCCGTCATGACGGGGACGCGGTGGGCGAGATCGAGGCCGACGTCGCCCGTCCGGTCGTGGCCAACCGGGAGGCCACCCTGTTGCGGCAACTCGCCGCCCCCGCGGGGCTGGCCATGTCGACGGTGCGGCTGACGGTCGATCTGCAGCGTCGCGCGGTGGCCCTGCAACAATTGACCGACCAGATCGCGGCGTCGAACGAGCGCATCGCGCGGGCCCGGCAGCAGCAGGCCGCGACGATCTCCGCGGAGATCCGGGATCGGGTCGACCCGTGCCTGCGGCTCGCGCAGGAATGCATCGGGCAGGCGCGGGCGGCCGACGCGGCCGATCCGGCCGCGGCGGAGCTGATCGAGCGGGCCCGCGAACTGGTCGGGCAGGGCCTGGACGAGCTGCGCGACCTGGCCCGCCGCATCTACCCGCCCCGCCTGGGCGACGGTGGTCTGGTCGCGGCCCTGGAGGGCTGGCAGGTGCGCAGCGGCGTCGGCCTCGATCTCACGGTGTCCGACGATCCCCGGCTCCGGGCCGACCCGGCCGTATCCGGGGCGCTGTACTTCCTGATCGCGGCCGCGCTCACCTCCCGACCGGACGGTGCTGCCCGGCAGGCCGTCTCGGTGCGCGTCGAGCCGGACCGGGTCGAGCTCGAGGTCGTCGCACCGGCCGTCGCCGGCGGCGCGGCGGGCGATCCGACGCTGGCCGCGATGCGCGATCGGGTCGACGCCTTCGGCGGCGACCTGACCATGACGGAGGTCGACGGCCGGACGACCCTGCGGGCGTGGCTGCCCCTGGAGCGGGTGGCATGACGCATCGGGTGGTGCTGGCCGAGGACAATTTCCTGCTCCGGGAGGGAGTCCGCGGCATGCTGTCCACGGTGGACTCGGTGAAGGTCGTGGCCGGCTGCGCGGATCTGCCACAGACGCTGGCGGCCATCGCCGAGCTGCGGCCCGACGTCGTCCTCACCGACATCCGGATGCCGCCGGACCGGCGCGACGAGGGCGTCCAGGTGGCCGACCACTGCCGCCGGGCCCACCCGGGCATCGGCGTGATCCTGCTCAGCCAGTACGCCGAGCCGGGGTACGTGCGGGCCCTGCTCGGCCAGGGCACCCAGCGCCGGGGGTACCTGCTCAAGGAACGGGTCAGCGACCTCGACGACCTGGTCACGGCGATCGGCATCGTGGCCGGGGGTGGATCGGTGATCGACCCGAAGGTGGTCGAGACCCTCATCGACGCGCGCACTCTGGCCGGCGACGGCGAGCTGGGACGGCTCACCCGCCGGGAACGGGAGGTGCTCGAGGGCATCGCCCAGGGCCGGACCAACGCCGCCATCGCCGACACCCTCGTGCTGACCCCGCATGCCGTCGAGAAGCACATCAACTCGATCTTCACCAAGTTGAACCTCAGCGGGGACCGGGTCAACCATCCGCGGGTCCGCGCCGCGCTGCTGTACCTGGCCGAGGGTCGCCGATGAGCGAGGCCGGCCGAGCGGGTCGGGCGCGGCCGCCGCGTCGCTGCGTCGACTCCCGGGAGAGGGGGCGATGACCGGCCACCCGGCGGCGACCCGCGTGCTGCTCGTCGACGACCAGCCGCAGTTCCGGCGGGCGGCCGCCGCCCTGATCGCCACCACGCCCGGCCTGGAACTGGTCGGCGAGGCGGGTTCGGGCGAGCGGGCCGTCGACCTCGTGAGCGAGTTGGCGCCCGATCTGATCGTCATGGACGTGACGCTGCCGGGAATCGACGGGATCGAGGCCTGCCGGCGGATCCTGCGGGTGCGGCCGGATCTGCGCATCGTGCTGGTGTCGACCTACGACCGGGCCGATCTGCCCGGAATCGACGGGTGCGGGGCAGCCCGGTTCGTGCGGAAGCAGGACTTCGACGGGCCGGCCTTGCTCGGCCGGCCCACGCTCCGCCCGCCCGGTCCGGTCGAGGGTTAGCCTCGGAGCAGGGGTCGCTGCGTCCCCGGTCGGAGGTGGGTTCCGTGGACCTCTGGTGGATCGTCATCGGTGTTCTCGCGGTGCTGTCGGTGACCGCGGCGGCCATGTCCGCGCGCGTCATCCAGCAGTACGAGCAGGGTCTGGTCTTCCGGTTCGGGCGCCTCCGGGACGGGGTCCGCGGCCCGGGTCTGACGCTGATCGCGCCGGTGATGGACCGGCTGCGCAAGGTCAACATGCAGATCACCACCATGCCGGTGCCGGCGCAGGACGGCATCACCCGGGACAACGTCACGGTCCGGGTGGACGCGGTGGTGTATTTCCGCGTCCTCGATCCGGTGCTGGCCACGGTCAACGTGCAGGACTACACGTTTGCCGTGTCGCAGGTGGCGCAGACGTCACTGCGCTCGGTGATCGGCAAGAGCGACCTGGACGACCTGTTGAGCAACCGCGAGCGGCTCAACCAGGGGTTGGAGTTGATGATCGACAGTCCCGCGCTGGACTGGGGGATTCACATCGACCGGGTCGAGGTGAAGGACGTCGCGCTGCCGGAGGCCATGAAGCGGTCGATGTCCCGGCAGGCCGAGGCGGAGCGCGAACGCCGGGCCCGGGTGATCTCCGCCGACGGCGAACTCCAGGCGTCGGAGAAGCTTTCCCAGGCGGCCGGCGCGATGGCGGACACCCCGGGCGCCCTGCAGCTCCGGTTGCTGGAGACGATCGTGTCGGTCGCGGCCGAGAAGAACTCCACCCTGGTCCTGCCGTTCCCCGTCGAACTGTTGCGCTTCCTCGAGCGCAGCACGCCCACGGCGCCGGCCGCGGCGCCGCCACCTCCGGCCGCGCCCGTGGCCCAGCCGGACGCCCCGCCCATCCCGCCGGCTGTCCCGTCCATTCCGGATCAGCCTCCGCCGGCCGATCGCCAACGCGGCGGCCCGGTCGGTCACGGTCGGGATGTGGGCAGCAATTGATGTGAGCCGGAAGGCCTGCACGGCAGGAACTGTCGAGCTTGATACCGTTCTCGCCGTGTCGTTTCGATAACTCTTCAGGGGTGCGGGCACCCCCGAACCGACCTGGTGGTGCACACCATCGATTTCATCGGATGGGAAAGCGAACCTTTGTTGGTCCGCAATTCTCCCTGACCCGAGGAAATCGAATGTCCCGACGAATCAACCGCGAAGGGCCGGTCGCCCTGCGCGTCCTGGCCCGGCGCAGCCTGCTCAGCCTGCTCGCGGCGTCCACCGCCGCCACGATCTGCGTCCTGCCGGTGTCCCCGGCCGCCGCGTCCGTGAACCCGCTCGGGGTGGCCATCGCCGCCGCCCCGGTGGCGACGGCGCCGGTGACCACCACC
>NZ_JBMDXT010000154.1:0-8979 GCF_048594475.1 Nakamurella sp.
CCGGCGGTGCGGCCGGCGGTGCGGCCGGCGGTGCGGTGTGCGGACTGCCGGTCATCGGCCCCGGCGACGAGGCCCGGGTCACCGTCGGCCTCGCGGTCGAACCCGACGCCCCGTCGGCGGCGCAGGCCCAGCTCACCCTGCCCGGCCAGGACCCGGTGGCCGCTGCGCTGACCGTCGAGGCCGGGATCACCCGGCTGGCCGCCGACCCGGACACCGCCCTGCCGGCCAACGGGTCGACCGGTGCGGTCACCCTGACCGCCACCGTCGCGGACGGCATCCGGCCCGGGTCGGTGACCGTCACCGCGACCGACCCGGCGGTCCGGGTGACCTGCGCGGACGGCCTCGACAGCTGCCCGGTGCGGGCCGACGGGAGCGTCCCGCTGCTGGTCACCGTGGCGAACTCGTTCACCGGCCGGCAGCTGACCCTGACGGCCACCGACGCCGGCGGCCGGTCGATCGCGGTCGACCCGATCACCGTGCTGTCGGCGCCCGCCCTTTCCGCCGACGACCTGACGACCGTCGTCCGCCCGGTCGCCGGCGGCTCCGGCCGGTTCGCCGTGACCGTCCACAACACCGGCGGCTCGCCGTACCCGGGCGGCGAGCCGATCACCGCGGCCGCCCCCGGCTTCGACGTCGCCGGGATCGACCCCGGCGACGGCGGCACCTGCACCGGCGCCTGCACACTCCCGCCGATCCCGGCCGGCCGCTCGGTCACCGTCGTCGTCACGCTCGACGCGCCGGCGACCACCCGGCCCGGGACCTACGCGCTGATCGTGACCGTGGTCCGGCCGCAGGCGACGACGTTCGCCGTGGTCGGCGCGTTCCACCAGGTCGTGGCCACCCCGGGCGGACCGTTCCCGGCCGGCACCGCACCGGCCCTGACGCTGGCCGTCGAACGCTCGGGCGACGCCACCGCACCCGGACCGCTGACGTTCACCTCGACCAGTCCCCTGGTCACGCTGTCCGGCTGCGGCGGCTCGGGCTCCGTCCTGACCTGCTCCGGCGACCGGCTCGGCGTGACCGTCACCATCGGCGCCGCGCAGCGGGCCGGGGCCCTGCCGGTCGTCGTCACCGATGCCGCCGGCAACCAGGTGCCGCTCACCGACGGGACGAACCCCCTGCAGGTGGCCCCGGCCGCCCTGACGCTCTCCCCGCTCTCGGTGGCCTGGCGGACCTGGGGCAGCACCGCCGATCTGGCGTTCTGGCCGCGGTCGTACCCGAAGGTCACCGGCACCATCGCCCACCTGCACCTGACGGTGACGAACCCGGGCGCCGCCGCCAGCACCGCCCGGCCGGTCCAGGTCGGGGTGACCAACCTGGTCGGCCCGCTGACCTGGATCCGGCCGCTGCAGTACTGCGGGACGAGCTGCACCCTGCCGTCCATCGGGGCCGGGAAGAGCACGACGCTGGAGTTCTGGGTGGTCCTGCCGCCGACGGCCAAGCAGGGCAGCATCGGGGTGACCATCGACGGGGCCACCCGGTACGCGACCGTCGCCGCGCTGCCGGCGCCGCCGGGAGTGCTCGCCGCGCCCGACGCGGCGGCCGACCGGGCCGCCCCGGCCGCGACGGACGGACCCGGCATCCCGACCGTGGCCGGCGAACCGTCGGTCCCGGTCGAGCCGACGGGACCGGCGGCCACGACCGGCGCCGACCCGACCCCGACCGGTGGCCCGAGCCCCTCGGGCGGCCCCGCCACGACGCCGGGCAGCACCCCGGACGGCCCGACCTCGGCGACCACGCCGGACGCCCCGATGTCCGGTCCGCCCACCAGCGCGTCGCCGACCACCGACCCGACGGCTCCCGGCAGCACCACACCCGGCAGCACCCCGACTTCCGGCAGCACGACGGCCGGCGGCACGGTGTCCGGCGGCACTGTCACCCCCGACCCGGCCGCCCCGGCGACCACGGCATCCGGGGCCGGCACCACCGCCTCCGGCACGACCGCCTCCGGCACGACCGCCGCCGGCACGACCGACGCCGGCACGACCGGCCCAGAATCGACCGGCCCCGGCACGACCGAGTCGGCCCCGCCGCCCGATCCGGCACACCTGGTGCTGGGCCGGCTCGCCGTCGGCACCGCACCGACCGCGGGGGGATCCGGGACCGTCACGCTGACCGTCCGCAACGACGGCGGCCAGCCGTCGGCCCCGGCGGCGATCCGGCTGACGGCGCCCGACGGCGTGACCGTCGCGGCCGTCACCGTCGACGGGGCGCACGCCGGTTCGGGCACCAGTTGCACCCTGCCGGCCATCGCGCCGGGCGACACGGTGACCGTCACCGTCACGCTCTCCGCCGGGCCGGACGCCCGGACCGGACCGGTGCGGATCGACATCCCCGGCGACGGCGCGGTGGTCGACCTGCCGGTCGCCCCGGCGCCCCCGGCCCGGTCGGCCCCGCCGATCTCGACCGCGCCGGGCGCCCCGACCCCGGCGCCCGGCTCGGCCCCGACCTCCCGCTCCGGCATGAACGACGACGGAACGGCGCCGGCAGGCCCGCCGGGATCGTGATCACCCCCACGCCGATCGAGACCCGGTGGGGGCCCTTCGCTGTGTAGATTCAGCAGGGTCCGGTGCGCGACCAATTTCTCCGGTCGAGCCGGCCCGAGAAATTTGACTATTCCTTTACTTGAATCCCGAGTTTCCTCCGGGTTGCGTGCCTGAGACGTTTTTCTCTTTCGCGGGTCGGGCCGATGACGAGCGTGCGACGACCCGTAGACTCGCGTCGTGGCCCTCATCGAAACCGTTCGGCAGCACCTGCCTGTCAAGTACCGGGAACTGGCAAAGTTCCTGGTCGTCGGGGGCACCAGCTACGTCGTCGACGTCGGGCTGTTCAGCCTGCTCTCGCACACGGTCCTGGCCGAGAAGGTCGTGACGGCGAAGGCCATTTCGGTCATCATTGCGACGATTTTCAGTTACATCCTGAATCGCGAATGGTCGTTCAACAGCCGGGGCGGCCGCGAGCGGCACCACGAGGCGATGTTGTTCTTCGTCGTCAACGGAATCGCCCTCGCGCTCAATCTGGTCCCGCTGGCCGTCTCGCAGTACGTCCTGGGCATCAGCACCGGCCACTACTCCTCGCTGACGGTGAGCATCGCGAACTTCATCGCGGCCAACGTCATCGGCACTGCGCTGGGTATGGCGTTCCGCTTCTGGGCGTACCGCAAGTTCGTCTTCCCCGAGGAGCTCACCCCCTCCCACCCGGAGATCGTCGCCGTCGAGACCGCCGCCCAGGCCGCGGCCGAGGCCCCGGCCACCGAGCGCATCCCCGAGCAGCCGACCCGGCCGGACGCCGCGGACTACACGCGCCGTCCCTGACCTTCTCCCCCTGGCCCGCCCCTTTCCGACCACCGCGCCGGACCGCCCTGAGCGGCCGGCGCGTCGTCGTTCTCAGGGTCCGATCGCGCCGGCCGCGGCCGACGCGGGCAACGCCTCGACCGGCTCGTCGGCCGGCGGGACGCTGACCGTCAGGAAGATCGCGAAGGTCGGCGGCACGGCCCGCCGCAGTTCCAGCCGGCCCCCGTCGGCCTCGACGAACGCCCGCGCCAGCCCCAGCCCGATGCCCGTCGACGACGCGGTGGACACCCCCCGGTCGAACACGTGCGCGACCAGCGCCTCGGGCACGCCCGGGCCTTCGTCGCTGACCTCGAGGACGACCATTCCCCCGGAGCTGCGGCCGGCCGGACGGACGAGGATGCCGACCGCGCCGGCGCCGTGCCGCAGCGAGTTCTCCAGCAGCACCCCGATGGCCTCACGCAACCGGCCGGGCGTCGCGTGCACCCGCACGTCCCGCGCGCAGCGCACGGTCAGCGTCCGGCCGACCGCGGTCAGCCGGAGACCCCAGTCCGCCTCGATCTCGGCCAGCTCGTCGAACAGCTCGAGCTCGCTGGCGCCGGCCGCCCGCTGCGAGCGCGCATTGGCCAGCAGGTCGTCGACGACGGTCACCAACCGGTCCGTCTGCTCCAGTGCCTCCTCGATCTCGGCCTGCACATCCGGATCGGGGTACTCGGCCAGCTCCTCCAGCCGCAGCCGCAGGCCGGTCAGCCGCGTCCGCAGCTGGTGCGAGATGTCACCGGCCAGGTCCCGTTCACGGGCGATCAGGGCGGAGATGTCCTGGGCGGAGGAGTCGAGGACGTCCGCCACGCGGTCGAGCTCGGGAATGTCGTACCGCCGGCGGAACGTCCGGAAGTCGCCCGAGCCGAGCCGCGCGGCCCGCCGCGCGACGTCGGTCAGCGGCGTGGTCAACCGTCGCGCGGTGAGTACGGCGACTCCGGTGCCGACCACCACCGACAGCAGCACGGCCAACGCGACCAGGGCGATCGCCTTCCACTGCTCGGCCCGCAGGTAGCTCTCCGGCACCGACAGCCGCAGGGTGCCGCCACCGGCCATGGCCAGTTGCTCGGCGTAGACCTGGTTGGACGGCGCGGTCCCGATCGACTGGTCGATCCGGCCGGCCATGGTGATGTCCAGCCGGCCGCCGGGGGGCACCGCCGCGGCCAGTTGCCCCAGGTCGATGGCCGACGAGCTGCTCTGGTTGGCGATCGACGCGGCGATCGACTCGAGCCGGGTGTTCAGGTCGTTGCGCATGAGGTCGTCCACGACCCGCCAGGACACGATGGACAACGGCACGCCGAGGGTGAGCACGGTGGCCGCGATGACCAGCAGGATGGAGACGAGCACGCGGCGGCGCATCAGCGACCCGGCCCGCGCGGGGAACGACGACCCGGGCGGCGCGACACGAACTCAGTCCGTCTCGAAGCGGAAGCCGACCCCGCGCACCGTCGAGATCCGCTGATCCCCGCCCTCGGTACCCGGCCGGGCGATCTTGCGGCGCAGCCACGACATGTGCATGTCCAGGGTCTTCGACGTCTTCATCGTCGGGTCGTTCCAGACCTCGGCGAGGATCTCCTCCCGGGTCACCACCTGCCCGGCCCGGCTCATCATCACCCGGAGCAGCTCGAACTCCTTGTTCGACAGGGTGACCTCGACCCCGTCGACCTCGACCCGCCGGGAGCCGGTCTCCACCCGCACCCCGCCGATCTCCATCAGGGCGGGCACCCGCCGCCGCAGCAGCGCCCGGACGCGGGCCAGCAACTCGGCCATGCGGAACGGCTTGGCCACGTAGTCGTCGGCGCCGGCGTCCAGGCCGACCACGAAGTCGGCCTCGTCGGTGCGGGCGGTCAGCATCAGCACGGGCAGGTCCTTGCCGGCCGCCCGGATCCGCCGGCACACCTCCAGCCCGTCCAGATCGGGCAGGCCGAGATCGAGGATGACCAGGGTGATGTCCGCCCCGTTCTGGCCGAATGCGGCCACCGCGGCCCCACCGGTCGGCGCCGGGCGGACCTCGTAACCCTCCCGCTGCAGCGCCCGGGTCAGCGGCTGCGCGATGGCCGGATCGTCCTCGACCAGGAGCACCGTCGTCACGTCGACCACCATACGGGTCGGTTCCGGGCCGCCCGCGGCTCCGGCCCAGCCGCCGCGGCGCCCCGGCCGGGCCCGATCAGGAGCGTGGTCCCGAGCCCGGTTCGCCGGCCCCGCCGGTCGCGGAGTCACCCGGGCCATCGGCCGCCGGCGGCCGGATCATCACCGTGGGTTCGGGCTCCGGCGGGGTGTCGAAGGACGCCGGCAACGGCGTCGATGCCGTGGGCTGGGCATGCCGGCCGCGGGCCGCCCCGGCCGCCGACGGGTCGGCCGAACCGGACGGGTCCGCCTGGTCGGCCGGGTCGGACGGGTGCGCGTGCGCCCCGGGCGAGCGGGTCAGCACGGTCGGCTCGGCGTCGCCCGCGGACGGGCTCCGGGTGGCCACCGTGGGATCGGCGGTGGGTCCGCCCCAGGCCGCCGGCTGGCCGCCGCCGGTGGGTCCGGACGCCGGCGGCGGGTAGCCCGCAGCGCCGCCCGGGTAGCCGCCGGACGGCGGGTACGAAGGCTGACCGGCGGCCCCGTAGCCGGGCGGGTAGCCGCCCGGCGGCGGGTACGCCGACGTCGGCGGCTGGCCGTCACCGGGCCCCGGTGGGTAGCTCTGGGTCGGCGGGTAGCCCTGGCCACCCGGTCCCTGGGCGTAACCCTGGCCACCCTGGCCCTGCGGATAACCCTGGCCACCCGGTCCCTGCGGGTAACCCTGGCCCTGCGGGTACCCCTGGCCACCCGGGCCCTGCGGGTAGCCCTGGCCACCCGGACCCTGCGGATAGCCCTGACCGCCTTGGCCCGGCGGATAGCCCTGGCCACCCGGACCCTGCGGATAACCCTGGCCCGGATAGCCGCCCTGCGGGTAGCCGCCCTGGCCGTAGGCCGGCGGCCCGTACGGCTGGCCGTAGCCGGCCGGCTGGCCGGGCGCGGCGGCCCACTGGCCGGTCGCCGGCTGCTCCGGCCGGGGCCCGGCCTCGGGAGCGGCCGAGCCCGGCGCGCGCCGGTCCCGATCGTCGGACGGGTCGGCCGCCCAGTCGTCGACCTCCATGTGCGGGCGGTGCAGCAGCTCCTTCTCGTCCCGGATCAGCTGGTTGAGCATCGACTGGACCTTGGACAGGTTGGCCACGTTGCGGAACTTCAGCGGCTGGTCGGCCGAGGACTCCACGATCAGCGAGCCGTACCCCATGAGCCGGCCCCAGAACGTCACCTCGGTCTCGATGTTGGCGATCTGGCCCAGCGGGATCTGGTGCTCCCGGCGCGAGAGCAGGCCGGTGCGGAAGAAGATGTGGTGATTGCTGATGACGAAGTGCTCGGTACGCCAGCGGATGAACGGCACCAGCACCAGGATGATCAGCGCGACGACCGCGACGGCGACGATCGCCCAGGTGACCCACCCGGGCCAGTCCCGGCCGTTGAGGAAGGCCAGCAGGGCCGCACAGGCCCCGACGATCAGCACGAAGAACAGGAGCGGAAGGATCAGCACCTTCCAGTGCGGACGCTTGCGGACGTAGATCTTCTCGCCGGTGACCAGCAGATTGTCCGGATAGGGCATGTGTTCTCCTCGGTCACTCCCCGTGGCGGATCCCTGATCCGGCCGGCCCGCGCCGACCGTCGCGCACACGCCGACGAGCGCTGACGTCACGCTACCGCCGCCCCGTCGGCACGACATCCCGACGGGCGGAACGGCACCCGGCCCGGCCGGCATTCACCCCGTCGGGGTGATCGGGCCGGGGCGCGGCGGCATGGTCCCCGGCCATGGGCCGGGCGTCCGCGGGGGCACCCGGCGTCGACGGCGCGGACGGTCAGCGCGCCGGCACCGGGGTCCGCGGGCCGAACACCGCCGAGCCGAGCCGCACGATCGTGGCCCCCTCGGCGATGGCGTCGGCGTAGTCGCCGCTCATGCCCATGGACAGCTCGGTGGCCACGGCCGCGCCCGGCCACCCCTCGGCGGCCGCCCGCGCCCGGATGCCGGCCAGCTCGGCATAGCCGCGGCGGACCGCGGCCCGGTCCGGCGAGTTCAGGCCGATCGTCATGAAGCCGCGCAGCACCAGGCGCGGGTGCCGAGCGATGGCGGCCACCAGGTCGGCCACCTCGGCCGGCGGCACGCCGGACTTGGTGGCCTCACCGGACACGTTGACCTGGACCAGGACGTCCAGCCCGCGGTCCATCGTCTCCAGCCGCGCCTGCAGCCGGTCGGCCAGGGCCGCGGAGTCCAGTGTCTGCAGGCAGCTGATGTGCGGCAGCACCATGGTGACCTTGTTCGACTGCAGGTGGCCGATGAAGTGCGTCTCGTGCGGCACGTCGGCCAGCTCGTCGGCCTTGGCCAGGACCTCCTGGACCCGGTTCTCCCCGATCAGGGTGCCGCCGGCGGCGATCGCCGCGCGGATCACCGCCGGGGGCAACGTCTTGGTCGCGAGCAGGATTCGGATCTGCGCCGGGTCCCGTCCGGCGGCCAGCGCCGCGGCGCGGACCCGGCCCCGGACGTCGGCGAGGCGGGCGGCGACGCCGCCGGTGGGCGCGGAAGGGTGGACCACGCCGCCGACCCTAATCGCGTGGCCCGCCACCCGGGTGGCCGCACCCGGTGGACGAGCGGGATGGCCGGTCGGGGTGCTACGCACCCGGTGGACGGGCCGGATGGCCGGTCGGGGTGGCCGGCCGGGACCGGCCCTCCCCGAGGCACCGTCAGGTGCGCGCCGGGCCGTCAAGCCGGGCCCGGTCAGCCGGGTGGGGCGGGGCGGACGTGCACGACGTCGCCGACGGTGAACGACTGCCGCCGGCCGGTCGCGTCCGCGACGACCAGCGCACCGCCGGCGTCGACGTCCACCGCCTCGCCGACCACCCAGCGCTGTGTCGGCAACAGCACCCGGATCTGCGCGCCGACCGTCACGCAGGCCCGCAGGTAGGCGGGCCGGATGCCGGCCGCGTCCACCTCGCCGGCCGCGACCGCCCAGCGGTCGCACCAGGATCCGAGCTCGTCCAGGATCGCGGCCAGCAGCGCGGCGCGGTCGAGCCGCCCGCCGGCCAGCGCGACGGACGTGGCGTCGTCCCGGGGCAGCTCGGCGCGGGTCAGCGAGATGTTGATGCCCGAGCCCACGATCAACCGGCCACCGGCCACCTCGCCGAGGATGCCCGCGCACTTGGCCCCGTCGATCAGCACGTCGTTGGGCCACTTGAGGCCCGCCGGCACCCCGGCCGCCGACCGCAGCCCGGCCACGACGGCCAGGCCCAGGACCGCCCCGGCCCACCCGCGGCGCTCAGCGGGCACCGCCGGCAGGTCGAGCGCGACCGAGACCATCAGGCCGGCGCCCGCCGGGCAGTGCCACTGCCGGCCGGCCCGCCCGCGGCCGGCGACCTGCTCCTCGGTGACCAGCACCTGCCCTGGGCGCAACCGCCCGGCCTCGGCCTGGGCGGCGAGATCGGCGTGGGTCGAACCGGTCTGCGGCGTCCAGTCGATCGGCCAGCGGTCGGGGTCGGCCAGCCGGGCGGTCACGTCCGCCGGATCGATCGGCCGGCGCGCCTCCTCGGCCTCGGGGCTGTCGGCACGGGCCTCGTCGGCATCGGGGCTGTCGGCACGGGC
>NZ_JBMDXT010000155.1:0-5160 GCF_048594475.1 Nakamurella sp.
GCCGGGCCCGGCGCCCGCCGCCGGGGCGCCCCTCCCGGCGGGGCGGGGCGCCCCGCCCCCGGCCCCGGCCGAACCGATCTGGCCGACCGCGCGACCACGTTGATCCGGTGAGGGGTGTGGGGTGGACTTCAGTTTCCTGAGTGACCCGAGGTACGACATCCTCGGCGCGTTCTGGATGACGGTGCAGCTGACCTTCTGGTCGGCGATCGGCTCCTTCGTCCTGGGCGTCATCCTGGCGGCGATGCGGGTGAGCCCCGTCCCGCTGATGCGCTCGTTCGCCGGCGGGTTCGTCAACGTCATCCGGAACATTCCGCTGACGCTCATCATCATCATGATGTCGCAGGTCGTGGCCAACCAGCTCGGCCTTCGCCTGGCCGTGCGCGAGGCCGGCGTCAACCCGCAGGCCTTCCTGAACTCCCAGAACTTCCGGCTCGCGGTCCTCGGCTTCGTCATCTACACCTCCACCTTCGTCTGTGAGGCGATCCGGGCGGGCATCAACACGGTGCCCCCGGGCCAGGCCGAGGCCGCCCGGGCCATCGGTCTGAAGTTCACCCAGGTCCTGGGCATCGTCGTGCTCCCCCAGGCCATTCGCGCCGTCGTCGCGCCGCTGGGATCGGTGCTGATCGCACTGACCAAGAACACGACGGTCGCCTCAGCCATCGGCGTGGCCGAGGCCGCGCTGTTGATGAACACCCTGATCGAGAACGAGGCCGACAAGTTCACCGCGGTGTTCCTGGTGATCGCGGCCGGTTTCATCGTGTTGACCCTGCCGACCGGTCTGGTGTTCGGCGGGCTGGCCAAGAAGTACCAGGTGAAGCGGTGAGCGCGGCCGGCCGGACGACCCGGCGTCGCACCCGGGACGGTCACGACGCGCGGACGGGCGCACCGGCGGGGCGGCCCGCGGAGAGGACGAACCGATGACCGACCGCGCCACCGTCCTCTACGACATCCCGGGGCCCAAGGCCCGCCGGGCGAACCTGATCCTGAGCGTCGTGTTCGGCGTGGTGCTGATCCTGGCCGCGTGGTGGATCATCTCGGTCCTGATCGAGAAGAACCAGCTGACGGCCGAGAAGTGGTCGCCGTTCCTGGAGATCCAGAACTGGACGACCTACCTCCTGCCGGGTCTGTGGGCGACCCTCGAGGCGGCCGCGTTGAGCGTGGTCATCGCCCTTCCGGTCGGCGCCCTGTTCGGCATCGCCCGGATGTCCGACCACGCCTGGGTTCGCTGGCCGGCCGGGGTCGTCGTCGAGTTCTTCCGCTCGATCCCGGTCATCATCCTCATGCTCTTCGCGTTCGAGCTGTGGTTCTTCACGTTCGACTCGTCCAGCCCGTTCGCCGCCGTCGTCATCGGCCTGGTGCTGTACAACGGATCGGTGCTGGCCGAGGTCTTCCGGGCCGGCATCCTGGCGGTGCCCAAGGGGCAGACCGAGGCCGCGGTCGCGCTCGGCCTGCGCAAGACGCAGCTGATGACGCTGATCCTGCTGCCGCAGGCCGTCACGTCGATGTTGCCGGCCGTGGTCAGCCAGCTGGTGGTCATCGTCAAGGACACCGCATTGGGCGGCATCCTGGTCGGTTACGTCGAGCTGCGCCGGGCGGCCAACACCTCGGCCAGCAACTACGGCAACCTGCTGCCCACCTACGTCGTGGTCGCGCTGATCTACATCCTGATCAACCTGGCCCTGGGCTGGCTCTCGCACTGGCTCGAACGCAAGCTCCGGACGCGCCGCGGTGGCAGTCGGATCGTCAAGATCGACTCGGCCGCGCAGAGCGACCTGATGGCGGCCCGCCAGGAGATCGAGATCGAGAACGTCCCCGGGATCGACGAGTTCCGTCGGCCCTGACGCCCGGCGGCCGCGGCCGCGCCGGGACGGGGACGCGATCCGGCGGTGCGATCCGGCGGTGCGGATCGGCGGTGCGGATCGGCGGTGGACGTGCTCGATCGGTGGGACCGTTCGGACCGGGGCCGCCATGACCCGGTTGCCCGCGCCGGACGGCGGGTCTGCCGACGGGCGGCGACCGCTCGGTCGGCCTGGGTCGTCGGCTCGGTCGACGGCAGGGGCACCGGTGATCATCATCCACCCGGCGTGCCGTGCGGTGCACCCGGGGCGGACCCGGCGGACCCGGCGGCCCCGTCGAGAAATCGCGGGCGGTCCCGGCCGACGCCCAACCCGGTCGCCGCGCTCCCCGGGCCCCCGGGACGGATCAGCGGGCGATCTCGGTGGCCCGGGACTCCCGGATGACGGTGACGCGGACCTGGCCGGGGTAGGTCAGCTCCTCCTCGATCTGCTTGGCCACCTCCCGGGCCAGCACGTGCGCCTCGACGTCGTCGACCACGTCCGGCTTGACCATGACCCGGAGCTCGCGGCCGGCCTGCATGGCGAAGACCTTCTCGACGCCCTTCTTGGCCCCGGCGATCGCCTCGATGCGCTCGAGCCGCTGCACGTAGGACTCGAGGGACTCGCGGCGGGCCCCCGGCCGGCCGCCCGAGCAGGCGTCGGCCGCCTGGGTCAGCACGGCCTCGACGGTGCTCGGCGGTACCTCGTCGTGGTGCGCCTCGATGCAGTGCACGACCGCCTCGGACTCGCCGTACTTGCGGGCCAGGTCGGCGCCGATCAGGGCGTGCGAGCCGGGGACCTCATGGGTCAGGGCCTTGCCGATGTCGTGCAGGAACGCGCCCCGGGTGACGACGGTGGGATCGATACCCAGTTCGGCGGCCATCGCCCGGGCGATGTGCGCGGTCTCAACCAGGTGTCCGAGCACGTTCTGGCCGTAAGAGGTGCGGTACTTGAGCCGGCCGATGAGGGCGACCAGCTCGGGGTGCAGGTCGGTGATGCGCACGTCCAGCAGCGCGTCCTCGGCGGCCCGCTGGCACAGCAGCTCCACCTCGTCGCGGGCCCGCTCGTGGGCCTCCTCGATCCGGTGCGGATGGATCCGACCGTCCTCGATCAGCATCTCCAGCGTGATGCGGCCGATCTCGCGGCGGACGGGGTCGAAGCAGGACAACAGCACGGCTTCGGGGGTGTCGTCGATGATCACGTTCACGCCGGTGACGGTCTCGAAGGCCCGGATGTTGCGGCCCTCGCGTCCGATGATCCGGCCCTTGACCTCGTCCGCCGGCAGGTGCACCACCGCGACCACCGTCTGCGCCGTCTGGTCCGACGCGACCCGCTGGATCGCCTCGGCCACGATCGCCCGGGCCCGCTGCTTGGCCTGGCTCTGCGCCTCGGCCTCGACCCGCCGGATCATCATCGCGGCGTCCCGACGGACCGCCTCCTCCTGGCCGGCCAGCAGCTCGGCGCGGGCCGCCTCCACGGTCAGCCCGGAGATGCGCACGAGTTCGGCGGCGTGCGCGGCGTCGGCCGCGGCCAGGTCGCGTTCCCGGGCGTCGAGCGCGGCGGCCCGGTCGCGAAGCTCGGTCTCCCGGTCGACCAGCGCGGCCGCCTTGAGCTCCAGGGCCGTCCGCGCCTGCGTCAGGTCGCCCTCCTGCGCGCCGATCCGGCGGCGGTCGGAGGCCAGGGCGCGTTGCTCCTCGGCCAGGGCGTCGCTGGCCGCCCGCAGCCGCTGCTCGGCCTCCTGCAACTCCTTGCGGTCCTGGGCGAGCGCGGCGGTGGCCTCCGCGGCGATCCGGCCCCGCTCGGACTCCAGACCCGCCCGGAGCTCGGCCGCCTGGGCGCGGGCCGCGGCCACCGTCCGTTCGGCCTCGGCCTGCGCGGCGGCGCGCAATTCCTCGGCGTCCCGCCGGGTCCGGTTGGACAGCTCCTCGGCCGCCTCGGCGGCGGTGCGACGGACCGCGTCGGCGGCCTCGGCCGCCGCCTGGGCCTCATGGCTCAACAGGGCGAACCGGCCCAGATCGGGCTCGGCCGGCTTGGCGTCGGCGACGCCCCGGCTCACCGCTTCGTCCAGCAGGCGACGCAGGGCGGCCTCGTCGACCGGGGCCGGCGCGGCGGCCGGCTTGCGCCGGAGCACGATCACCAGGGCGGCGACGGCGGCGAGCACGGCAATGATCAGGACGACGACGAGGGCATCGGACACGCGTCACGACCTCCCCTCGTGATGAACCGTCGCGAGAGGGCGTCCGGTGACCGGAACACCCGTCGCGCTGGACGGCAGGAGGGTCGCCAACAACACGTCTCGGTGGCTGCGCGATGCAAGCATCGGCGCATCAAGCCGGTCCGGGTAGCCCAGCAGGGCCGGTCGGACCGGTGCGGGGTGCGGCAACAACAGAACCGCTATCGACCGCGCAGCCAAGGCGTGCGCGTGGTGGTGACACTCCTGTTACCCCCGAGGTTAAGGAGCACCGTCCCGGGGGTCAAGCCGACCCGCACGGCCGCATCGACCCCGGTCGGCCCGCACCGCCTCGAGACGGTCCGGATTGCCATCGCCACCGACGGTGACGGCCGGTCCCACCGCGCGGGCGACGGAACGACCGGATCCGGACACCCGACCGGTCAGGGCCGGTCGCCGTCGGTGTCGGAACCGGCGCCGTTCTGTGCCCCGGCGTCCCAGTCCGCCATGACCTCCCGGACGACCCGCTGGGCCAGGTCGGCGGGATACCCGCGCCGGGCGAGCAGGCCGAGCAGCCGCCGTCGCGCCGTCTCGGGCCCGTGGGCCATCGCTGCGTCGACCCGTCGGTCCAGGAAGGCTCTGGCCCGCTCGGCCTCGGCGTCACGATCGACCACGGCGACCGCGGACGAGGCGGTCTGGGGATCCACGCCCTTACGACGCAGCTCGTCACGCAAGGCGGTGGCCCCGAGCGCACCGTGCCGATGCCGACTCGCCACGAACGACTGCGCGTACGCCGCGTCGTCGATCAGGCCCACGTCGGTGAGACGGTCGAGCACGCGTGCGGCGGCATCCGCGGGGATGCCTTTGCGCGCCAGTGCGGCCTCCAGCCCGGCTCGGGGCCGTGCGGAGACGGACAGCAGCCGCAGGCAGATGGCACGAGCCACCGCCTCCGGATCGCCGGGATCGTCCTCCGGGTGACCGGGCCCGCCGTCCACGCCCGCCGCGCCGGCCTTTCCGGCTGAACGAGGACGGGCTCCACCGCCGCCCGGACCGGCCCGGCCGGCCTGCGCCGCGCCGCCGGACCCGGAGGTATCCCCCGCCGCGGCCGACCGGCCCCGGCCGGCGCCGGCCGGGGGCGGGCGCTCGGTGAGCCTC
>NZ_JBMDXT010000156.1:0-5241 GCF_048594475.1 Nakamurella sp.
TCCCCGGTCCGGGCGAACCCGCCGCGCAGCACGGCCAGCGCGAACGCCACCGGGATCGCCGCCACCACCAGGATCTGGCCGGCCGCGAGCACCACCGGGTCCAGGTCCAGCCACGGCCGCAGCACGGACGAGGACAGCGGGATGAACAGGACGGCGAACACCCCGTACCCGAACAGCGGGATCAGCACCCGGCGCTGGTACGGCCGGGCCCGGCGCAACCGGCCGGCCAGGATCACCGCGGTCGCGATCATCACGGCGGCCCCCGCGACCTGCTGCACCAGCTCGCCGGCGGCGCGCAGGTCCGGCCGGTCGGCGACGAACACCGGCAGGCCGGCGGCGGCCACGTCGAACGCGTAGAGCGGGACCTGCAGGACGAACACCGCGACGTACCCGCCGACGACCGTGATGCGGGACGCCCGGCCCCGGATCCGGCCGGACGGGAACGCGTGCAGCAGGTGGACGGTGACGGCCAGCGGCGCGGTCGCGAACACCGCCCCGAGGGCGGCGACCGCGGGAACGCCGCTGCTGATCGCCTCCCCGAGCACCAGTGTCAGCGCGCCCAGGACGAGCAGCGCGCCGAGCCCGTTGGAGGGGCGGCGCCACCAGGCCAGCACGCCGGCCACCAGCCAGATCCAGCTCGCGGCGCTGTAGAGCAGGTAGGCCCACGGCGGGTTGTTCCGCTCGGCGATCAGCACCACCAGCAGCAGAGCGCTCGCGACCAGGACGGCGGCGGCCAGCAGCAGCAGCGACCGCCGCAACGAGCGGGCCAGCGGCGACCGCAGCACCCCCGGTTCGGTCATACCGCGCGGGCCCGGGCCGGTCAGCCCCGGGCTCCGCCGGTCGGCGGCCCGCCGGCGGCGGCACCGCCGAAGACCGAACCGGGGACCGGACCGGGGACCGCCGCTCCGGACATGCTGGACGTGCCCGCCAGGTACTTCAGCACGGCCAGCACCCGACGGTGGCCGTCGTCGTCGGCGGGCAGGCCGAGGGCGTCGTAGATGCGTGAGGTGTGCTGCACCACGGCCTTCTCGGTGATGACCAGCTCGGCGGCGATGTACCCGTTGCTGCGGCCCTCGGCCACCAGTTTGAGCACCTCGTGCTGGCGCGGGGTCAGGCGGCCGATGACGCCGTCGTCCAGGCGCGCGCGGTCCACCATGATCGCGATGACCTCGGGATCGATGACGGCGCCGCCGGCCGCGATCCGGCGCAGATCCGCGCAGAACGTCTCGACGTCGGCGATGCGCTGCTTGAGCAGGTACCCGATCCCCCGCCGCTTCTGCGCCAGCAGCTCGATCGCGTAGCGGCGTTGCACATGCTGGGACAGCACGACCACCGACATCTGCGGATGGTGCCGCGCGACGGTCAGCGCCGCCACCATCCCCTCGTCGGTATGGGTCGGGGGCATCCGCACGTCGGTGATCACCAGGTCCGGCACGTGCCGCTCCACCATCCCGAGCAGGCCGGCGGCGTCGCTCGCGGCCCCGGACACCTCGAAGCCGGCGCCCTCCAGCACCAGAGCCAGCCCCTGCCGCAGCAGCGCCTCGTCCTCACCGATCACCACCCGCATGGCTGCCCCTCCGTCGAACCGGCCGGCCCGCCCGGTCCGGTGAACGGGTCGGAGTCCATTGTCGCCGCCTTCGTCGTCACCGGGTCGGTCGTCTCGCCGCCGACGGCCGGCCTCCCGACGGGGCCGGTCGTTGCCTTGTCGTCGGCCGGTCGGACGCCGGGTAGGGACCCAGGCCGCCAGCCCGGGTTGGCGACCTGGGCCTATTCCGCCGGGGCCGCGTGGCAGGCAGCATCGGGGGGCCGCACGAGCGAACGCGAGGGAACCGATGAACCGACGACTGGCCCCACTGGCCGCGGTGCTGGCCGCCGCCCTGCTGCTGACCGCCTGCACCGGCGGGTCCCCGGCCGCCTCCACCGGCGCATCGCCGGCGTCGTCGGGCCCCGCGACCCCCGGTTCGACCCCCGGATCGGCGAGCGGATCGGGGGCGGCGTCGGGCAGCACGGACCCGCTGCCGGTGCCGCCCGGCAACCCGGCCGCCCTGCCCGGGGTGCCGACCGACGATGCGTTCATCGCCCGGGCCGTCGACCAGGTCGACGCCATCGCGCAGGACGCGATGGACCGCAGCGGCATCCCCGGCATGGCGGTCGCCGTGGTGCACGGCGGGAAGGTCGTGTTCGCCAAGGGCTACGGCGTCCGCGAGGTCGGCCGGACGGACGCCGTCGACGCCGACACCGCGTTCCAGCTCGCGTCCGTGTCCAAGCCGATCGGTGCGACGGTGGTCGCGGCCGAGGTGGGCAAGGGCACCGTCGACTGGACCACCCCGGTCGTCGATCACCTCCCCGGCTTCACGCTGGCCGACCCGACGGTGACCGGGAACGTCACCATCGCCGACCTGTACGCGCACCGCTCCGGCCTGCCCAACCACGCCGGGGACGACCTGGAGGACCTGGGCTACGACCGGCAGCAGATCTTCGACCGGCTCAAGTACCTGCCGCTGAACCCGCTCCGGGCCGTGTACAACTACACGAACTTCGGCATGACGGCCGGCGCCGAATCGGTAGCCGCGGCCGCCGGCACCGACTGGTCCACGCTGTCGGCCCGCGACCTCTACACCCCGCTGGGCATGAGCGCGACCAGCTCGGACTTCGCGGCGTTCCAGGCGAATCCGAACCACGCGGCGCTGCACGCCCCGGCCCCCGGCGGCGGCTACGCGGCCACCTACGTGCGCGACCCCGACGCGCAGACCCCCGCCGGCGGCGTCAGCGCCTCGGCGAACGACGTGGCGAAGTGGATGGCGCTCGTGCTCGCCGGCGGCAAGGCCCCGGACGGTACCCAGCTGGTCGACGACGCGGCCCTGCGCACGGCCCTGACCCCGGTCATGCGCAGCGCGGACGGCAGCCCGACCCCGGACGTGATCGACGCGCGGGCCGGCTTCTACGGCGAGGGCTTCGGGATCAGCAACGACGCCACCGGCCGGGTGCGGGTGAGCCACTCCGGCGCGTTCGCCTCCGGCGGCGGCACGACGGTGCTGATGATCCCGAACCTGGACCTGGGCATCGTCGTCCTGACCAACGCGACCGCCAACGGCACCGCCGAGAGCGTCACCTCCGCGTTCGCCGATGTCGCCGAACTCGGCGCCCAGCAGTACGACTGGCTCACGGCCTACCAGAAGATCTTCGCCACGATCAACGCCCCGCAGGGCGACCTGGTCGGCCGGACGCCGCCCGCGGCCCCGGCCCCGGCCGCCGCGAACTCGGCCTACGTCGGGACCTACCAGAACGACTACTTCGGCCCCATCACCGTCGGCGAGTCCGGCGGCGGCCTGGTCCTGACCGCGGGCCCCCGGCAGGTGCAGTACCAACTGACCCACTGGGACGGGCAGACGTTCACGTTCGAGCCGGTCGGCAACCGGGGCAGCGAACCGGCGGGCGAGAACGTCGACGACGGCAGCATCTCCGCGGTCACCTTCACCCTGACCGGCGACACCGCCTCGTCGGTCACGGTCGAGCAGTGGAACAAGAACGGGCTCGGCACCTTCACCCGCTGAGCCGACCCGTCCCCACCGGCGGGCCGACTCGCTCGCCCTCCGGGTGCGCTGATCCAAGACCCATGTCGCCATCCGGTTTGCCGGATTCGGTGGGCCTTGGATCAGCGCAGCAGCCGGCTCAGCCGGATCAGCGGTCGATCAGGTGTGGCAGTGCGAGCCGGTACCCGGCTGCGGCGGCACGTCCAGCGACGGGTTCCGGTCGAAGAAGCCGAACGGCTTGAGCCAGAACGAGATCGTGTCCACCGGCATGATCGGCCAGTCCTCCACCCGGGTGATGTGGTGGATGCCGAACACGTACCAGAGCACGACATCGGTGTTCACCAGCGGCTCGTCGTCGGCGATCCACCTGGTCAGGCCGTCGTCGGTCTCGCTCTGCGTGGGATACGTCCCGGCCGGCCACTTCTCGTCGTCGTGGTTCCTGGTCACCCACAGCGTGTGACCCATGACCGGCGCCCGCAGGTACTGCGCGGTGCTCGGGTCCATCATGGCCGGGAACGCCGCGCCGGGCACCAGCTTGTAGGCGACGGGGGTGCCGAAGGCGTTGGTCTTGTTGGGATTGACCACCTTCCAGCCACGCTGCCGCTCGTAGTTGAAGTCACGGGCGGACTGCGACTCCGACTCGATCGTCGTGGCCTCGGTGACCAGGGACAGGCCGTGCGGGTTGTCCGGCCCCACCGGCAGCGCGTAGGAATCGCTCTCCACCACGCTGTTCTGCTGCCCGTCGACGTCCAGGTCCAGCCGCGCCACCAGGAAGTGCTGGTGGAACGGGGCGTACGTGCGGTGGTCGACCAGCGTCCCGGTCCGCGGCGTCGGCTCGCCCTCGGGAATCGGCGTGGTCACCATGATCCCCGTCGCCCGGACCTCGCACTCGATGTTGCCGTCCTGGTAGAAGCGCCAGTAGACCAGGTACTCGTAGTTGGCCACGGTCGCGTGGATCGACACGACCATCCGCCGCTGCCGCCGCACCTCGGCCCGGCCGTTGATCGAGTCGACGTGCTTCCACAGGACCGCGTTGTCCTCCTCGTGCAGGCAGATCGCGTTCTTGATGGTGTACGGCTCGCCCAGGCTGTCGGTGAGCACGGCGTCGACGTACCGGATCTCGCCCAGGCAGTCGCAGCCCAGCTCCAGCGACTGGGTCATGTACCCGATGCCCCACTCGCCGATGTCGTAGGCGGTGCGCCGGTAGTGGTCGAAGCTGGCGTCCCGGTACGGAACGATCATCTCGGCGAAGGACATCCGGTACGCGATGTCCCGGACGGTCCCGTGGTCGTCGTAGGTGACCTGGTGGATCACCGGGCCCTCCCGGTAGTTGAACGCCAGGCGGAAGGACCAGTTCTGCCAGGTGATGACGTTGCCGTCGACGCCGAAGCCGGGGCCGTCCGGCTGGGTGATCTCCAGCGGCTTGATGTCGTCACGCAGGGTCTGGCCGGGCACCAGGGCCGGCTCGTACTCGCCCATCACCGGGGCCGGCGCGGCGATCACGTCGGACCGGTCGATCTCCAGCAGCTCCATCGTGTTCATGTCCACGATGAGCTTCATCCCCGAGACCGGGTTGGCGTACGGGTTGCCGGTGGGCGAGGAGCGCACCCAGATGTCGGCCCAGCCCAGCCGCCGGTCCCGGTACTTCTCCGGCATCAGGGCCTTGCCGTAGGTCCAGACGTCGATCAGCACCAGGTCCAGGTCGGTC
>NZ_JBMDXT010000157.1:0-29631 GCF_048594475.1 Nakamurella sp.
TCAGTCGGCGTTGCGCACGAACTCGAGCTCCAGGTCGATCTCGACCTTGTCCGCGACGACCGCATTGCCGGCGCCGAAGGCGGCCTCGAAGCTCACGCCGTAGGCCTTGCGGGAGATCGAGGTGGTGGCCGAGAAGCCGGCCCGGGTGGCGCCGTAGGCGTCGACGGTCTCGCCCAGGTACTCGACGGCCAGCTCGACCTCGTTGGTGGTGTTGCGGATGGTCAGGTCACCGACCAGCACGAACTCCTCGCCGTCGACGTCCTTGACGGACTTGGAGACGAAGGTCAGCTCCGGGTGGTTCTCGACGTCCAGGAAGTCGGCGGAGCGAACGTGCGCGTCCCGCTGCTCCTGCTTGGTGTCCACGCTGGTCGCGTCGATGACGGCGGTGACGGACGCGTCCGCGACACCGTTCTCACCGACGACCAGGGTGGCCGACTTCAGGGCGAAGGTGCCCTTGGCCTTGCCGACGGCCATGTGGCGGACCTTGAACGAGACGTCCGAGTGGACGGCGTCCGCGGCCCAGGTACCGGCGGTCAGGGTGGGGGTGGCGACGGAGGTGCTCATGGTGGGGTTCCTTCCCGAGTGGCTGTTCCATGAATGTTCAACGAATCTGCGGACAGCTTATTCCGGGAAAGTAGACGTGTCACCTATCACGGGAGAGAACGTCCGTGTGAGCCTGGTCACATTGCATCAGCCGGCGACGAGCACCTCGTCGAGCCGCCGCCGCGGGGTGGCGGCCGGCCGCGCCGATCCGTCGCCGTAGCCGAGCCGGACCACCTGCTGCACCACCACCGGCCGGCCGATGGACGCGCTGAACTCCTCCGAGACGGCCCGGTGGGTGTCGGGCTGCTCGATCGCCTGCCCCAGGATGCCCATGCGCAGGCCCGAGGCCGTCGCCCGCAGACCCACCCGCTCCAATGAGCGTCCGGCATCGAGCCAGTCGGCGGGGGAGTCGCCGTCGCTGTACAGGACGGCCAGCTGCAGCCGGCCCTCGAACTCGCCATCGGGCAGCATGCTGCCCCACTCGTCCGGGCCGACCGAGAAGTCCCGGCCCGGGTAGCGCCCGGCGGTGTCGCGCGCGCCGATCGCCCCGCTCGGGATGCCCTCCCGCGGGCCGCGGTCCACCCAGCGCTTGATCTCCGCCAGATAGGCGACGTCGTCGACCATCCGCGACTCGACCTCCGCGGTCAGCTTCAGGAACGCCCGGACGAAGTCCTCCGGCGCCGGGTCGGTCGACACCCCCCGGCCGGTCCCGGCGGCCGCGATCTCCCGCCACTGGCGCTCGTTCAGGGCGGTGCCGGCGAACGGCGCCCGGCTGGTGTACCGGTGCTCGATGGCGCCGAAGAGCGCATCCTCGTCCGCGGCCGGGTCGACCGGGCCCCCGGTCCACCGGACCGTGGCGACCGGGACCGCGGTCAGGTCCTGCAGCGCGGGCGGCAAGGCGCCGCGGGTGATCGGGACCAGGCCCTTGGGCGGGGTCGCCGGGCCGGCCGGGAAGTCGGTCACGCTCACCCGGACCCGCAGCCGGTGCGGCAGGGCCAGTTCGAGGTTGGCCAGCGCCGCGCCGGCGGACTGCAGCGCCCACCGGCCCAGCGGGTCGACCACGTGCGGGGCGCGGCCGATGTCGAGCCACAGGTCGACGGCGTCACCGCGGTACACGAACATCCAGGGCTGGCTGTTGTGGATCGAGGCTGCTCGGGTGGCGTCGTCGACCGCGGCGCGGATGCTCCGGGGAATGTGACCGAACATGACGGATCCTCTCGCCGGTGGGAGTCGGCCGCGGTCGGTCCGTCGGGGGGCCCGTCCGACCGGCAGTGCCGATGCCTCGACGGTAGGCAGCCGCGATCCGGGCCGGCGACTGCCGGAGGGCCCGACGACCCGGGACCGAGGTCCCGGGGGGTCGGCCCAGGTGCCGACCACCCGGGCGTGACATAGGGTCCGCTCACCGTGACTCCGGGGGAGGGCGCATGGCCGGGTGGGGACGACGACGGGCCGCGATCATGACGGTCGGGCTGCTGATCCCGCTGTCCGCGTGCGCGACCGGCGTCGCCGGCTCGGGCGTGGCGGCGAGTTCGGTGGTGGCGCCCGCCGCCTCGGCGGCCGCAACCGGTACGAGCCGGTCGGCTCCCGCGACCATCGCGCGGTCGACCCCACCCCGATCGCCGTCGACGGTCGCATCGACCGTGGCGCCGACACCGTCCTCGCCGGCCGGCGGGGCGCGGTACGAGCCGCCGGCCGAGTGCCTGCTGACCGTGGCCCAGGTGTCGGACGTGCTCGGCGGCCGGTGGAGCCGCGACGACACCCTCGGCGCCGGCGCCTGCCTCTATTCCAGCGACCGCGGTGCGGCGCTGGTGATCGGCCCCGTGGACTACGCACCGGACGAGCTGACCGACGCGCTGGCGGAGGTCCGCGTCACCACCTGCGACACGGACCCGGTCGACGTCCCCGGCGCCGACGGCGCTTTCGTGTGCGTGCAGTTCGACGGCGACACCGACTACATCCAGGGCAACCTGATCGTCGACCGGTATTTCTGGCTGTTCCAGATTCTCGGCAGCGACCCGCAGGGCGATTACTCCGCGGAGATCGACGCCCTGGTCGCCCTGATGAGTTCGGTGCCGCGCTGACCCCTCCGGCCCGGCCCGGTCAGGCTCGCCCACCGCCCACCGCGCGCCGCGCGCCGCGCCACCAGTTCCTCGACCGCGCTGGGCAGCGTCGTCTCGAAGTCGATGAGCTTGACCCAGGTCGGGGTGATCACGATGCGCACCATCGCGTGGTAGAGGGAGCGGACCTCGACCTCCCATGCGACGCGCTGCTCCGGCGTCATCTCGTAGGTGCCGTTCATCTGCAGGTACTCCGGCGGGATGCCGTTCACCAGGTCGAGCTCGGCCCGGCCGCGGATCAACAGGATCGTCGGCGGGTGCACCTCCGTGTCGATCGTCAGGGCCACCTGGGGGCGACGGCGCAGCGCCGGCAGTTTCGGGGCGTTGGTCGTGGTGCACGCCACGACCTGCGTGCCGGTCCAGGTGAAGGCGATCGGGACGACCCGCGGGGCGTCGTCGGTGCCGACGTAGGCCAGGCGCAGGACGTCACGGGCCAGCAGCTCCTGGCTGGCCGGGCGGTGCAGGATGTCGGTGATCCGGTCGGCGTCCACGGTGGTCTCCTCGGCGGTGGAACGGCCGCGGTCGGCGGCCCGTGCCCCTGGGTCGGAGCCGGCCGCCGGTTCTCGACATCGCCGCCGGACCGGGTCGTCCCGCCATCGGGTTTGCGTGATCGGCGATCCTGCGGGATACCGGAGGGGGACGGTCGTTCGACCCCGTCCCCGATCCCAGTGTTCGATCCCAATGTTCAATCCCAGTGTTCGATCCCAATGAGGAGGCACCGATGACCACCTGGTCGACCCAGGACGCCGGCGAGGCCGATCCGGCCGATGTGGCCGAACAGACGACCCCGGTGGACGCCGACGACCTCCCGGCCGGCGACCCGGCCGGCGAGGTCAACGACATCGGCGAGGCGGACCCGGCCGACGTGGTGGAGCAGGCGATCGAGATCGGGGTGGACGACGGCTACGACCGCGGCTGAGCCGGCGCCACCCGTCGAGTGGAGCGCCCGCGGGGCCGGCGGGCCCCGATCGCCGCGGCCGGTTCAGTCGAGCGACCCGGCGGTGCTCGGCCCGTCGGCCGAACCCGGACCGGACGGCGCCGTCAGTCCGAAGCGGCCCGGGAGAGCAGCAGCCGGCGGAACGAGCCCAGCCGGCCCGGACCGGAATGGCCGGCCGCCACCCACCCGTCCAGCGCGCAGGGCGGTCCGAGGTGGTCGCAGTTCGGCGGGCAGTCGACGGTGCCCTCCAGCAGGTCGTCGAAGGCTTCGAGCAGGTCGTCCGGGGTGACGTGGGCCAGCCCGAACGACCGCACCCCGGGCGTGTCGATCACCCAGCCGCCGTCCGGCAGGGGCAGCGCGATCGCGGACGTGGACGTGTGCCGGCCCTTGCCGACCCCGGTGACCGAGCCGGTCGCCCGGTCCGCGTCGGGCACCAGGGCGTTCACGATCGTCGACTTGCCCACGCCGGAATGGCCGATCATCACCGACACCATCCCGGTCAGCCGTTCCCGGACGGCCGCCAGGCCGGTGACCTCGCGGGTGCCGTCGGCGGCCAGCCGCCGGCCGGTGACCAGGATCGGCACGTCCAGCACGTCGTAGACCTCGTGCAGCGTCGCCGGGTCGGCCAGGTCCGACTTGGTCAGCAGGATGAGCGGATCCAGGTCACCGGTGTAGGCGGCGACCAGGCAGCGGTCGATGAACCCGGTCCGCGGCTCGGGATCGGCCAGCGCGCTGACCACCACCAGTTGGTCGGCGTTGGCCACCAGCACCCGCTCGGTCGTGTCGACGTCGTCGGCGGACCGGCGCAGGATGCTGCGCCGGTCGGCGATCCGCACGATCCGGGCCAGCGTGTCGGCCGCTCCGCCGGTGTCGCCGACGATGTCGACCCGGTCGCCCACCGCCACCGCCCGCCGGCCCAGCTCCCGGGCCCGCATCGCGGTGACGACCCGGGCCTGCCGGGTGCCCTCGCCGACCAGGCAGGTGTAGCGGCCGCGGTCGACGGTGGTGACGAAACCCTCGACGGCCTCGCGGTGGGCGGGCCGGGTCTTGGTGCGCGGGCGGGACGAGCGGGCGGGCCGGACGCGGACGTCGTCGTTGTCCCAATCGTCGCCCAGGCGGGCCATCATGCCGCCGCCCCCGTTGGGGCGCTCGCAGGCTCCGCGCCCCTTCGCGGGGCGACGGCGCGGTGCCCATGATTCGCTCGGCAAGCCTCGCTCATGCCGCCGCCACCGTCGGGGCGCTCGCCGGCTCCGCGCCCCTTCGCGGGGCGGCGGCGCGGTGCCCATGATTCGCCCGGCAGTACCGAGCCCGCCCACTCCCCCTGCTCATGCGCCGGGCACGCCCAGCATCCGGGCCCACATCCCCTCGAAACCGGGCAGCGTCTTGGCCGTGGTCGCCACGTCGTCGACCAGCACCCCCGGTACGCGCAGCCCGACGATCGCGCCGGCGGTGGCCATTCGATGGTCGGCGAAGGAACGCCATTCACCCCCGTGCAGGGGCCGGGGAGTGATCGTCAGGCCGTCGGCGTGCTCGTCCACCCGGCCGCCGACCGCGCCGATGTCCTGGGCCAGCGCGGCCAGCCGGTCGGTCTCGTGCCCGCGCAGGTGCCCGATCCCGGTCAGCCGCGACGGCGAGTCGGCAAACAGGGCGATCGCGGCCACCGTGGGGGTGAGCTCGCCGACGTCGTGCAGGTCGGCGTCCAGCCCGCTCAGCCGCTCCGGCCCGGTGACGGTCAGCCCGTCCGGACCGAGCTCGACCGTGACGCCCATCGCGCTGAGCAGACCGCGGATGGCGTCCCCGGCCTGGGTGGTGGTGGCCGGCCAGTGCGGCACCGTGACCCGGCCGCCGGTCACCGCGGCGGCGGCGAGGAACGGTGTGGCGTTCGACAGGTCGGGCTCGATCGGGGTCGTCCAGGGGGCGACCGGGCCGGGTTCGACCCGCCACCGGTCCGGGACCGCGTCGTCGACGGTGACGCCGGCCGCCCGCAGCGCCTGCACGGTCATCTCGATGTGCGGCATGGACGGCACCGGCGCGCCGGTGTGCCGCACCTCGACCCCGCCGATGAACGACGGCGCCGACAGCAGCAGCCCGGAGACGAACTGGGAGGACGCGCTGGCGTCGATCTCGACGGTGCCGCCGGGCACGCCGCCGGTCGCGTCGACGGTCACCGCCAACGGGTCACCGTCGCCCCGGACCCCCAGCGCCCGCAGCGCGTCGAGCACGGTGGCCATCGGCCGTCGGCGGGCCGCCTCGTCCCCGTCGAAGGTGATCGGCCCCGCGCCGGTGGCCGCCAGCGGCGGCAGGAACCGCATCACCGTGCCGGCCAGCCCGCAGTCGACGTGGGCCGGACCGCGCAGCGGGCCGGGGGTGATCACCCAGTCCCGTCCGTCCGGGCCGTCGGCCGCGATCGCGACCCCGAGCGTGCCCAGGGCGGCCGCCATCAGGTCGGTGTCGCGGCTGCGCAGCGGCGCGACGATCCGCGACGGCCCGGTCGCCTGAGCGGCCAGCACCAGCGCGCGGTTGGTCAACGACTTGGAGCCGGGCACCGGCACGGTGGCCGTCACCGGGCCGCCGGCGACGGGGGCGGGCCAGGGATCGAGGACGGCGGGTGCGGGAGGGGTCACCGACCCATGATCCCGCACCCGGCCCCGCTCATGGGTAGCTGACCACCGTCACCGGCACGGACGGGTTCGCGATGGTGGACGAGCCCCCCGTCCCGTTGATGACGTTCTTGATCCCGCCGGTGCCGGTGCTCGGGTCCAGGAAGATGGTCAGCAGGTTCGTCAGGCTGCCCGGCGCCAGCCGGGACGGCACCTCGAACGCGTTGTCGGCGTAGACGTCGGCCCCGTTGTTGTAGGCCTTGCTGAAGAAGCTGTAACTGCCCATGCCGGTGCCGCTGAACGTCCGGACCCGATCGGAGACCTTCAACGCCGGGTAGCCCAACTCGCCCGACCGCTGGGTCCAGGCGGCCTGGTTCGGCGGGTCGTACGGCATCTCGTTCTGGAAGAAGATCACCCGGCCGCCGTTGCCGTTCCACACGGTCTGCGTCTTCTGGTAGTGCTCGACGAACAGGCCGTAGGCGGTCACCGCGTCACCGTTGACGACCACACCGGTGTCGGCGGTGTTCACCGTCCAGCCGACCCCGTTGCCGTGGTCGGCCCGCCAGGCCCAGATGTTGTCCAGGATGGTGTGGTCGGCGTTCACCTCGATGCTGACCGAGGCCTGCCCGGCCGCCGCGCCGCCGATCCGCACGAACACGTCGTGCAGCACGATGGGGTTGCCGGCCGATCCGCACGGCCCGCCGCGCCGGTTGCCGACCTTGATCAGCACCTTGGAGTTGCGCGGTCCGGCGTCCACGGTGACGCCCGCGATGTCCACCCCGGGCACGTCGCCGACGGTCAGGGCCGCGTCGCCCCGCTGGGGGATCAGGGTCGCGTAGCCCAGGCCGAGCACGACCGTGTTCGCCCGGTTCACCCGGATCGCCTGATCCAGCGGGTACTGGCCCGGGGTGAGAAGCAGGTGCTGGCCGCGGGCCAGTGCGGCGTTGATCTGCTGGGCGGAGTCCCCGGGCTTGGCCACGTAGAACCTGTCCAGCGGGATGCTGGTGCCGGCCGGGTTGCCGTCGGCCCACGAGACGCCGCTGGTGTCGGTCCGTACGGCGGGCACGAACACCTGGTACTTCCCGGCGCTGTCCAGATAGAGCGTCGGCGCCTCCTTGGTCACCGGGCTCTTGTCGATGGTCGTATACGGACCGCACGCGACCGAACCGTCCGGGTTCTTGACGGCCGGGAAGCACGGCGCCGGGGCGTTCGTGACGCCCGAGAACACCTGGTTCCACACGCCGTTGGACCAGCTGGTCAGGGCCGAGTTACGGGTCAGCCACTGCTGCTGGGAGCCGTTGATGACGGTCGCGTCGAACTGCGAATCGGCGATGAAGCCGCCGCTGGCGTAGGACGGGCCGGTGCAGTAGTCCATCAGCGTGGTCTGGCCCTGGACGTGCACCCGGCGCATCGGCGCGGCCTGCGAGACGGCCCAGAACTGGCCCGAGTAGCAGCCGAAGTCCGGCGTCGTCACCGCGATCGTCAGGTTGGACAGCGACCGCCAGAAGTTGTTCAGCGCCGTGCAGGAGCCGTTCTCGCACTGGTTCCGCACGTAGACCGAGCCGTTGATCGTGACGTCGCCGGGCAGCCGGCCCAGGCCGGCCACGCTCGTGTAGTACCCGACCTCGAAGTTCAGGGGCTCGGCCGCCGTGCCGTAGATGCCGGGCTTGAACAGCAGCGCGTACCGCTCCGGGCCGAACTGGTTCGGCACCTGCTGCGCGGCGATCGCGTCGACGGTGGCCTTGATCTGGGCGACCGGCATGCTCGGGTCGAAGATCGTGACGTTCGCGCTGGACTCGAGCCGGGCGGCGCTGCTCCCACCGCTGCTGCCGTACCCGCCACCCCCGCCGCCGGGGTCGGCGGCGGCCAGGGCCGGCGCGGCCACCGAGGCGACCGTCACCGCCGTCACCAGGACAACGAATCGGAGGAATCGGGCGAGCTTCACTGGCCACCACCTGGCAGATCGAGGTGCGGGGGAAGGGCTGCGTGGGCACGGACGGTATGGCTCCGCTCACACGCGGGCATGAGTATGCGCCGGATCACGACCCCCCGCTCGGTGAATCGGGAGCGCTCCCACCGAGCCTCCGATGACGGTGCGATGACGCTCCGATGTCACCCGATCGCGTCTTGTGCGATCGCACAGATCGACGGCGCCGGACCCGGAGAAGTTTGGCGATCCGGTGACTTTCCCGCCCCCGAACGGGTGGGCGATTCTCACAGGCGCCTGCACTCCGTTCGATTCCGGCTGTCCCCGCAACGGCCCGGATCCGAGCCCATCGAGGACTGACATGACCACTACTGCTCCCGCCCCGGCGCCGGCCGCCCGCGTCCATCCGGTCGACGAGGTCCTGCCCGTCCCGAAGCTCGCGGCCTACGGCTTCCAGCACGTGCTCGCCTTCTACGCCGGCGCCGTCCTGGTGCCCATCCTGGTGGCGAACGCGCTGGGCCTGTCCAGCGAGCAGCTGATCCATCTGATCAACGCCGACCTGTTCACCTGCGGCATCGCCTCGATCATCCAGTCCGTCGGCTTCTGGAAGATCGGCGTGAAACTGCCGCTGCTGCAGGGCGTCACCTTCACCGCGGTGAGCCCGATGATCGCCATCGGACTGGCCGTGGGCGGCGGCACGCAGGGCCTGCTGGCCATCTACGGCGCCGTCATCGTCGCCGGCCTGCTGACCTTCTTCGCCGCGCCGTACTTCGCCAAGCTGCTGCGCTTCTTCCCGCCGGTGGTCACCGGTTCGGTCATCCTGATCATCGGCATCGCCCTGCTGCCGGTCGCCGCGAACGACATCGTCGACGGCAAGACCACCATGGCGATGCAGGATCCGGTGCTGCTCAAGAACATCGCCTACGCGATGGGCACGCTGTTCCTGATCGTGGCCATCCAGCGGATCTTCCGCGGCTTCCTCGGCACGATCGCCGTGCTCCTGGGCCTGGTCATCGGCACCCTGGTCGCCTGGGGCCTGGGCGACGCGAGCTTCGACGCCGTCTCCGACTCCTCGTGGTTCGGCTACACCTCGCCGTTCTACTTCGGCTGGCCCACGTTCAGCGTCACCGCGATCCTGTCGATGGTCGTGGTCATGCTGATCACCGCGGTGGAGACCACCGGCGACGTCTACGCCACCGGCGAGATCGTCGGCAAGCGGATCCGCAAGGAGGACATCGCCCGGGCGCTGCGGGCCGACGGCGTGTCCACCACCCTCGGCGGCGTGCTGAACTCCTTCCCCTACACCTGCTTCGCCGAGAACGTCGGCCTGGTCCGGTTGACCCAGGTGAAGAGCCGCTGGGTGGTCTGCTCGGCCGGCGTCATCATGATCATCCTGGGGTCGCTGCCCAAGGCGGCGGCGATCGTCGCGGGCATCCCCCACCCGGTGCTCGGTGGTGCCGCGCTGGCCATGTTCGCCGCGGTCGCCGTGGTCGGCATCCAGACGCTGCAGAAGGTCGACTTCAACGACCACCGCAACATCGTGATCGTCGGCACCAGCGTCGGGCTCGGCATGATGGTGACCGCGCAGCCGTACATCGCGTTCGCCTTCCCGGAGTGGGCGCAGATCATCTTCGGCTCCGGCATCACGCTGGGGGCGCTGTGCGCGATCCTGCTGAACGTCGTGTTCTTCCACATCCCGGGCGGCCACGGGCCCGGCGTCGCCGGTCGCCCCGGCCACCAGCTGGTCACCCTGGACGAGGTGAACGGGATGGACCAGGAGAAGTTCACCCAGACCTTCGCGTTCCTGACCGAGGGCGTGAGCTGGCCGGCCGAGCGGGCGTGGGTCGAGCGGCCGTTCGGCGACACCCTGGAGCTGCGCGCCGCCTTCCACGACGCCCTGCTGACCGGCAGCCCGGAGGAGCAGTTGGAGCTGATGAACTCGTTCCACGACCTGGGCAGCGAGGAGGCCGGCACGGCCTATCTGGCCGACCACGCGGCCGGGGTCATCGGCATGGACGAGCAGGAGCACGCGGACATCCTGACGATGGCCCGCGCCTACCGGGCGAAGTTCGGCTTCCCCCTGGTGATCTGCGCCAAGGAGGTCGACCGGTACGAGCGGGTGCTCAACGCCGGGTGGGACCGGATGGCCAACTCGGCCGGGGTCGAGCGGGCGGCGAATCTGGTGGAGATCGCCAAGATCGCCAACAACCGGTTCGACGGTCTGGTCGCCGATGCCAACCCGATCGCCGCGGCGCGGTCCGGAACCGATCGGAACAGCTCGCCCGCCGGCCCCGCCTGAGCAGGTGCGATCCGGGTCCGGAACCGGGCCCGGATCAGAGCAGGTGCAACGCCAGGTAGACGTCGGCGCGGTCGTCCATCCGGCTCAGGTCCCGGCCGGTGAGCTCCTCGACGCGGGTGATCCGGTAGCGGACCGTGTTCAGGTGCAGGTGGAGCTGCTGGGCGGTCCGGCTCCAGGACCCGTTGCAGTCCAGGAACGCCCGCAGGGTCACCAGCAGGTCCGCCCCGGTGCGCCGGTCGTACTCGACCACGCCGTCGAGCACCGCGCCGGCGAACGAGCGGCGCAGCCGGTCCGGCACCGCCGACAGGAGCATGACCGCCGACGTGGCCCGGTCGCCGGAGGCCATGCGCACCCTGCGGTCGGCCGGGTCGGCCGGGTCCCCGGGCAGGCCGGTGGCCAGCAGGCGGGCATAGCGCGCGGCCCGCAGGGCGCCGGCCAGGCCGCCCGGGTCGGTCGGCCGGCTGACGCCCAGGTCCAGCCGGATGCCCGGCAACGCCGGGGTCACCCGCAGCAGGGCCCGGCGGATCAGCGCCGCCGGGTCGGCCCCGGGCCCCGAGTCGCCGGTCGGACCGCCGGCCGGGTCGGCCGACGGGCCCTGGCCGGGCACGGAGACCAGGGCGACCGCGTGACCCTGCGCATCGGAACCGACGACGGGAGTGGACAGGTGCCCCACCGCCTCGCCCAGCAGGCTGCCGGTGAGCCCGTGCGCGGTCGGCGGCCCCTGCGGCTGCAGCACCACCACCGTGGTCGGCCGGTCCAGGTCCAGGCCGAGCTGGCGCAGCAGCAGCGGGATCTCGGGCCGGTCGGCGTCCTCGTCGAGCAGCGCGATGACCTGGTCGACCAGCTCCCGGCGGGCCCGGATGGGGTCCTCGGTACGCCGGCGCTCCAGCGCCGCGATCGCGGCCAGCTCGTGGAACGGGTCGGCGGTTTCCGGGTCGGTGAACGGCTCGGTCCCGCCGTCGGGATGTTCGGCCAGCACGAACCAGGCCACCGCGCGATGCTGGCTGGCCGCGCCCACCAGGAACGCGGTGCCCGCCCCGGCCGGGGTGCCGACCGGGGCCGGAAAGCGTTGGGCCGGCAGCATCTGGGCCAGCAGCTGATCGAGATCCCTCTCGGCCAGCGGCGGTCCGGACGCGGCGATCTGCCGGCCGGTGGAGGACAGCACGCGGCAGCCGAGGCCGGTCTCCCGGGCGATCCGGCGCACCAGTTCGTCGAGCGTGCGCCCGGCGGCCATCTCGGCCAGCAGCTGCCGTTGCCGGACCAGGCCCTCGGTGAGCCGGCCCAGCCGGCGCTGGGCCTGCTGCCCGGCGACGTACTCGGTCACCCGGGCGAACGACACGTCGGTGGGCACCGCCAGCAGGGGCAGGTTCCAGCGCCGGCAGGCCTGGACGACATCCGCGGGCACGTGGTCGAACAGCGCATCGCCGACGATCAGGGCGGCCGCGCCGGACTCGACCAGCCGCCGGACGAACGGCTCGCTGTCGGCCTCGTCGGCGCGCCACATCATCCCGGTCATCAGGGTCTGGCCGGCGGCCAGGTAGCGGCTGGGGTCGGGCAGGTCGGTGGTGTAGATCCAGCCGAGCGGGCGGGCCAGGTCGTCCTCGTCGCCGTGCAGCACACGGATGCCCAGGCCGGGCGCGGCCACCAGGTCGTCGAGTCTCATCACCAGCATTCTGCGCCCGCCGTCGCACGCGTGTTACCGGCCGGTCATGCCGGTGGGATGTGCTCGCGCCCGTGGACCTGACCGCCGTCACCGGCTACCGCGCCGCGCGCGGCCGCGACGACCTCGCCCTGGCTCCGGGTGAGGTGTTCCTGGCCGGCGGGACCTGGCTGTACTCCGAGCCGCAGCCCGCCGTCACCGGCCTGGTCGACCTGACGGCGCTCGGCTGGCCGGCCCTGGAGGAGCGGCCCGACGGCGGCCTGCGCGTCGCCGCCACGTGCACCATCGCCGAGCTCGCGGCGGTCCGGCCGTTCTTCCACCGGTGCGCCACCGCGCTGCTCGCCTCGTTCAAGGTGTGGCACGTGGCCACCGTCGGCGGCAACATCTGCCGGTCCTACGCGGCCGCGGCGATGGTGTCGCTGGCGGTCACCCTGGACGGCGTCGCGGAGGTCTGGACGCCGGACGGGGGGTCCTACCGGATCCCGGTCGCCGAGCTGATCACCGGCAACGGCACCAACACCCTGGCGCGGGGCGAGGTGCTGCGGGCGGTCGACCTGCCGGGGCCGGCCCTGGCCGGCCGTACCGCGTTCCGGCAGATCGCGCTGGCCACCCTGGGCCGGTCCGGGGCCGTGCTGACCGGCCGGCTCGACCCGACCGGCGCGGTCACCCTGGTGATCACCGCGGCCACCGTGCGGCCGGTGGTGCTGCGGTACCCCGCGCTGCCCGCCGCCCGCGCGCTGGCCGCGGATGTCGCCGCCGTGGACGGCTTCTACACCGATCCGCTGGGGCCGGCGGACTGGCGGCGGCAGGTCAGCGGTGTCCTGCTCGAGGAGATCCGTCAGGAGCTGGGGCCATGAGGTCGGGTTCATGAGGTCGGGGTCCGCGGATCCGGGTCATGGGGGCGGGGTGGTGCGGCTGTCGGTCAACGGGCGGGAGGTCGCGGCGGAACCGGCCGCCGGCCAGTGCCTGCGCACCTTCCTGCGCGAGCTGGGCGAGCACGGTGTGAAGAAGGGCTGCGACTCGGGCGATTGCGGTGCCTGCTCGGTGCTGGTCGACGGTGCCCCGGTGCACTCCTGCCTGTTCCCGGCCCGGCGGGCCGGCGGTCGGGCGGTCACCACGGTGAGCGGCCTGGGCACCGCCGAGGCGCTGCATCCGATGCAGCAGGCGTTCGTCGACCACTTCGGCTTCCAGTGCGGGTTCTGCACTGCCGGCATGATCGTCACCGCCTCGACCCTGGAACCGGCCGACCTGCCGGACCTGCCGCGGCGGATGAAGGGGAACCTGTGCCGGTGCACCGGGTACCGGTCGATCCGCGACGCCATCCGTCACGGGGTCGACGGCGGGCCGGCTCGCGGTCCGGCCGGCTGCGGGGTGGGGGAGTCCGCGCACCCGCCCGCCGCCCGGCGCGTGGTCACCGGGAGCGAGCCCTACACCTTCGATCTGGACCAGTCCGACATGCTCGTGCTGCGGGTGCTCGGCTCGCCGCACGCGCACGCCCGGATCGTCTCGATCGACGCGTCGGCGGCCCTGGCCGTGCCCGGGGTGGAGCTCGTGCTGACGCACGCCGACGTGCCCCGCACCCGGTTCTCCACCGCGCGGCACCAGGATCGGCTCGACGACCCCGACGACACCCGGATTCTCGACGACGCGGTGCGGTTCGTCGGGCAGCGGGTGGCCGCGGTGGTCGCGACCACGGCGGCCGCCGCGGATGCGGCCGTGGCCCGGATCCGGGTCGAGTACGACGTGCTGCCCGCGGTCTTCGACCCGGAGGCGGCCATCGCCCCGGGGGCACCGGTCCTGCATCCCGAGCTCACCGCCGACGACCGGGTGAGCGCGGCCGGCCGCAACGTCGTCGCCGAGATCCACGGCGGGGTCGGTGGTCCGGACCGGGCCGCGGTCGACGCCGCGCTGGCCGCCGCGGCCATCACCGTGACCGGCACCTGGCGCACCCAACGGGTCACGCACGGCCAGCTCGAGACCCACGGCAGCGTCGGACACGTCGACACGGACGGCCGGCTGGTGATCCGGACCAGCTCGCAGGTGCCGTTCCTGGTCCGCGACGAGCTGGCCCGGTTGCTCGGGCTGCCCGCGGCCCGGATCCGGGTGCTGACCAAGCGGGTCGGCGGCGGCTTCGGCGGGAAGCAGGAGATCCTCACCGAGGACCTGGTCGCGCTCGCCGTGCTGCGCACCGGCCGGCCGGTCGCGTACGAGATGAGCCGGACGGAAGAGTTCACCCGGGCCACCGTGCGGCACCCGTTCCGGGTCACGGTGAGCCTCGGCGCGACCCCGGACGGCACCCTCACCGCGATGAAGGTCGACGTGCTGGCCGACACCGGCGCCTACGGCAACCACGCCGTCGGGGTGCTGTTCCACGGGTGCGCCGAGTCGATCAGCCTGTACCGCTGCCCGGTCAAACGGGTGGACGCCCAGGTGGTCTACACGAACACCGTGCCGTCGGGCGCCTTTCGCGGGTACGGCCTGGGACAGGTGATCCTGGGCGTCGAGTCGGCGATGGACGAGCTGGCGCTGCGGCTCGACCTGGACCCATTCGAGCTGCGCCGGCGCAACGCGGTCCGGGCCGGCGACCCGCTGCTGGTGCTGCACGAGACCGGTGAGGAGGACCTGGTCTGGGGCAGTTACGGGCTGGACCAGTGCCTGGACCTGGCTCAGGACGCGTTGCGCCGCGGGGACGTGGTGGCCGCGCCCGAGGGCGAGCACTGGCGGGTCGGCGAGGGCATGGCCGTCGCGATGATCGCGACCATGGCGCCCCGCGGCCACTTCTCGACCGTCACCGCCGCCGTCGACGAGTCCGGGCGGTACCGGATCGGCGTCGGCACCAGCGAGTTCGGCAACGGGACCACCACCGTGCACACGCAGATCGCCTGCACCGTGCTGGGCACCACGCCCGACCGGATCGAGCTGACCAACTCCGACACCGACGGCGCCGAGTACGACACCGGCGCCTTCGCCTCGGCCGGCACCACCGTGGCCGGCAAGGCCCTGCACGCGGCGGTGTCGGCGCTCCGGGAGGCGGTGCTGGCCGCCGCGTTCACCCGCACCGGACTCGGCCCGGGCGTGCTGGAACGCGACGGGGTCCGGGTGGGGGAGCGGCTGCTGCCCTTCGCCGAGCTGGTCGGTGACGGGCTGTCGGCCCGCGGCGAGGAGCGGGGCGACGTGCGCTCGCTCGCCTTCAACGTGCACGCGGTCCGGGTCGCCGTCGACGTGCGCACCGGCGAGGTGCGCATCCTGCAGTCGGTGCAGGCCGCCGACGCCGGCACGGTGATGAACCCCGCGCAGTGCCGGGGCCAGGTCGAGGGCGGCGTCGCCCAGGCCATCGGGTCCGCCTTGTACGAGGAGGTGACGATCGGCGAGGACGGCGCCGTCGTCAACCCGGCCTTCCGGACGTACCGGATGCCGCAGATGGCCGACATCCCCGACACCGAGGTCTACTTCGCCGACACCCACGACGCGCTGGGCCCGTTCGGGGCCAAGTCGATGAGCGAGAGCCCGTACAACCCGGTCGCCGCGGCCCTGGGGAACGCGATCCGGCGGGCGGTCGGGGTGCGGCCGATGCACACCCCCTTCTCCCGCGACCGGATCTGGCGGATGCTCGCCCACCGGACTCCAACGCCGGACGTCTGAGCCCGCCGGATCGCGCCGGCCGGTCCGGTGGCCGGATCGCGCCGGGTGGGTGGAGGTCGCGACGGGTCGACACGACGCGATGCCCGCCCGTCCGGCGCGATGTCCGGCCGGGTGGCGCGATGCTCGCCGGCGTGGCGCGACGGTCGCCCCGGCCGATGAGTTCGCGCCGGTCGGGCGGTCCGACCTGCATGCGCACCCTCGCCCTGGTGGAATTCCTGACCGTCGACGGCGTCATGCAGGGCCTCGGCTCGCCCGACGAGGACCCCTCCGGCGGCTTCACCCACGGCGGCTGGGGCGCCGAGTTCGGCCCGGCCATGGGTCAGGTGGTCGATCCGGCCGGCCTGACCGGAACCACCGGTTACCTGTTCGGCCGCCGCACCTACGAGAAGATGGCGGCCTTCTGGCCGTTCCAGGGTGACGGCAACCCGATCGCCGCGCACCTGAACGCGACCCCGAAGGCCGTCGTCTCGCGCACGCTCGATCGCGTGGACTGGGCGGGCACGACGATCCTGTCCGGCGACCCGGCCGAGCAGGTGGCGGCACTCAAGGCGCACGGCGAGGGCGGCATCACCGTGCTCGGCAGCGGGGTGCTCGCCCGGACACTGCTGGCCGCCGGCCTGGTCGACGAGTTGCGGCTGTTCCTGCACCCGCTGCTGCTGGGCACCGGTACCCGGCTGTTCGGGTCGCTGCCCGATCCGCGCCACCTCACGCTGACGTCCGTCGCCCGGACCGACCTGGGGACGGTCGCCCTGACGTACCGGATGCAGCCCTGAGCGACGCGCTCCGGTTCCGGTGGCCGGGTCAGCCGGCCAGCCGGACGAACGCCCGTAGGGGGTTCGTCGGCCCCGACCTCGGCCCACCCCAGGGCGGAATAGAAGGCGCGCTGGGCCGGCTCGTCGTCGGTCAGCAGCACCTGTTGCCGCACCCCGGCGAAAGGGGCGAACACCGCCGCGATCAGCGCGGCCCCGACCCCGCGGCGGCGTCGGTCGGGACGCACCAGCACATCCTGCAGGTAGGCGACGCTTGCCCGGTCGGAGATCACCCGGGCCAACCCGACGAGGACACCGTCGGCCGAGCGGGCGACGACCACGTGTGTCGAGCCGGCCAACGCGGCGGCCAGCACCGCCGGCCGGTCGGTGTACGCCGTCCAGCCGACCGACCGGTACAGCGCCAGCACCTCGGCCGGGTCGAGTTCGTCGGCAGTCGCCGGGGCGACGGTGATGCCGGACATCCCACGAGCCTAGGGGCCGGGCGGCCACCGCCCCGGGGCAAGGTCGCGGTGACAGTATCGGCACCATGAGCGACCCTGACCATGACCGGGACGGGGAACCGATGACCCCGCCGGCCGGCCCGTTCACGGTCACCCGGGACGACGTCGAGGCCCTGTGGGCGGCCGCGATCGCCGAGCCGCACCGGCACGACGCGATCGCCGCGCAGGCCGAGGAGTTCTTCGGCCACGCGGAGAACCCGATCGTCGACGACGGCCTCCACGTCCTGCACGGACTCGGTCGTACCGACGCCGACCACGGCGCGTCGGCGCTCCGCGAACGCCGGGATCGGTCGCGTCGGCGGCTCGCCGCGTTCGACGTCGACCCGGATGGATGGATGCGGGCCCACCTCCGCGGCATGATCGCCGATCATGCGGCTCGCCACGGCCGGCGGGCCGCCCGGCGGTTCGGGGCGACGATGGTCCGCCAGGGCCTGCTGTTCCCGGACGACGTCGACCGCGCCGTCCCGCACCGCTGACGGTCGCGACAACGGCTGGGTGTCGGACCCCGGTGGCACCATGCAGGGATGTGCGGTCGCTACGCCCTGACCATGGAGCCCGAGTCGCTGTACGGCACGTTCGAGGCCGAGCCGGACGAGCAGGCCGGCGGCGCCCAGGGGCTGTACGGGGGTGACCCGGTCCGCCCCCGGTACAACATCGCCCCGACCCTGACCGTCCCGGTCGTGCGGCTCGAGCCCCGGGTGGCGCCCGAGGACGCCCGCCGGCAGATCGAGCCGATGCGCTGGGGGCTGGTGCCGTCGTGGGCCAAGGACGTCTCGGTCGGCACCCGCATGTTCAACGCCCGGGTGGAATCACTGGGCGCGAAGGCGGCGTTCCGCACCGCGCTGGCCAGGCGCCGCTGCCTGATCCCGGCCAGCGGGTACTTCGAGTGGCGGCGCCTGGGCGATCAGACGGTGGGCGGCCGCAAGCGGCCGGTCAAGCAGGCCTACTACCTCACGCCCGCCGACGGCAGCGTCATGGCCTTCGCCGGGCTCTGGGAATACTGGCGGCCGCGCGATCAGGAGTCCGGCGCGGACCCGGAGGAGAGCGCCGGCCGCGCGGTCGTCTCCATGACGATCATCACCGCGCCCGCGGTGGGCCGGATGACGCAGATCCACGACCGGATGCCGCTGGTGTTGCCGGCCTCGGAGTGGGCGGCCTGGCTCGACCCGCGGATCGACCCGACGCCGATGCTGGAGCCGCCGCCGGCGGATCTCGTCGCGGCCATCGACCTGCGGCCGGTCGGGCCGGCGGTGGGCAACGTGGCCAACGACGACCCGAGCCTGATCGAGCCGGTCGCCGAGCTCACCGCGGCCCCGGAGCAACCGACCCTGCTCTGAGCTCCGTCTTCCGGTGGACCGGGCCGGCACCGGGCCGGCCGCCCGGCGGGATCGGGGGACGCCGGACCAGCCGGCCCGGTCGATCCGGACGGCTCGCTCGTATCAGCCGGGCGAGCCGTCACTCCTTCGGATGGCGAACCGGGTGACGTCGACACAAGCCGTCACGTCATGGCCCCGGGCGCCGATATGGTTGACGATCAGTACTTCCGGAATAGGGGACGCACCGTGGTCCTGAACCCTGGCGAGCAGTTCGCCGGCTACACGATCGAATCCGTGCTCGGGACGGGCGGCATGGGCGCGGTCTACCTGGCCAAGCACCCGCGCCTGCCCCGCCGGGACGCGCTCAAGCTGCTCAACCCCGCCTTCTCCAACGACCCGAACTTCCGCACCCGCTTCGAGCGGGAGGCCGACCTGGCCGCCGGCCTGGTGCACCGCAACATCGTCGCGGTCTACGACCGCGGTTCGGTCGACGGGCAGCTGTGGATCTCCATGCAGTACGTTGCCGGCGTCGACGCCTCGATCGCCGCCCGGGCCGCGGACGGGTCGATGACCCCGCACCGCGTCGTGCACATCATCAGCGAGGTCGGCGCGGGCCTGGACTACGCGCACCGGGCCGGCCTGCTGCATCGCGACGTCAAGCCGGCCAACATCCTGCTCGCCGCGCCCGACGACCCGACCGAGCCCGAGCACGTCCTGCTGACCGACTTCGGCATCGCCAAGTCGACCACCGACGAGGTCCAGCACCTCACCGGCACCGGCAACCTGCTGGCCACCCTGGCCTACGCCTCGCCCGAGCAGATCGAGGCCCGCAAGCTCGACCACCGGGTCGACATCTACGCGCTGGGCTGCGTGCTCTACGAACTGCTGACCGGCAGCGTGCCCTACCCGGAGAGCTCGCCGTTCGCGACGATGACGGCCCACCTGAAGAACCCGATCCCCAAGGTCACGGACAAGGTCCCGTGGCTGCCCCCGGGAATGGACGCCGTCGTCGCCAAGGCGATGGCCAAGAACCCGGACGACCGCTACAACAGCTGCCGCGAGCTGAGCCTGGCCGCTCGGGCCGCGCTCGTGGCGGCCGACCCGGCGCTGTCCAGCCCGACCCGGGCCGAGACGGCGGTGCCCCTGGAGAAGCGGCCGGCCCATCCCGACCGGACCTCGGTGGACGTCGCGGTCCCGGCCGTGGCCAAGGCGGCCGAGGAGGCCCTGAAGGATCAGTCGCTGACCCGGCCGCGCCCGCCGTACTCGATCGGGGTCCGGCGCATCAGCCCGGCCCAGCGCCTGGTCGCCGAGCTCGGACCGATCAACACCAACGCGCTGCCGACCTCCGACCGGATCGAGCTCGAGCGGCTGCTGCTCGAGGAGATGTGGACGGGCCGCAACGAGGGCAAGGGCAGCTTCTTCGACCTGCCGCCCCGGCTGCCGCTGCTCGAGGTGGTGCCCAGCGACGTCGAGCAGCAGATCACGGTCGCCAACGGCGAGGTCACCCGCACCGTGGCCTACGCCCGGGACGGCTCCCGGCATCCGAAGGGCCTGGACGACGTCATCGCGGTGCTGGAACGACACGCCGGCTGGCAGACCCGGCCGCTGACCACCGGCCCGCAGTACGGACCAGGGGGGTGGACGCCGACCGGGTCGGTGCCGCCGCTGGGTGCCAATGCCGTCCGGCCGACGGAGGTCAACCCGTTCACCGGCGGTTTCCAGCACACCGGGCCGACCGGCGCGATGCCGCCGGGTGGCGGGGTGTACCAGTCCGGTCCGCATCCCGGCTACCAGACAGGCCCGGTCTTCCCGACGGGGCCGGTCACGGCGACCGGCCCGCACCGGACGCCGGAGAAGCCGAACACCAGCAAGAAGTGGCTCCTGATCGGCCTGGCCGCGGTCCTGGTCATCGCGGCCGGCGTCACGGCCGCGGTGCTGCTCTCCCGCCCGTCCGCGCCCGCCTTCGCGGCGCCCGTGAACTTCTCGGCCAAGGCCGACGGCGATCGGAACATCACCGTCAGCTGGGCGCCGACCACCGGGGCCACCGGGTACACGGTGACCCGCAACGGCGAGGCGATGTACAAGGGCCCGAACACCAGCTTCGTCGACGACCGGGTCCTTCCCGGCAAGTACAACTACAGCGTCACCGCGACCAACGCCGCCGGGCAGACCTCGCCCGCGGCCGGTCCTGCGGCGGTGACCATCGCCGATCAGGGGTGGGGCGCGCTGACCAACGTGCAGAGCGACTTCAGCGACATGATCCCGGCGTCGCCGGCGGACAAGGGTTACCAGGACGCCACCTGCACCAGCGCCAGCGACAACTTCGGCAGCAACGCGGACGGCATCATCACCTGCACCGACAGCGAGGGTGTCGTCTTCTGGGTGATGCACTTCCCGAGCACCGACGTGCTCACCACCTACGTCGACAGCAACTTCGGCACCTCTCCGCAGATCGGGCCGTGGACCCGGGACGACCAGGACGCCGGGATCCGGTACGACTCCAGCGACACCGAGAAGGACCTGCCGTACCTGCTCACCACGTTCACCGAGGACAAGTACAAGGACTACATCGTCTACGCCGAGTGGAAGGACCACACGACGCAGGAGCTGATCGACGACTGGTGGAAGCCGGCCCCGTTCTAGGGGTGTCCTGAAGAATGCGTCGCGTCCGCGGATCCGGTCCGGGGCGTTCGGGTCAGGACCGCAGGGCCGCGATGCGATCGGCGACCACGGCCGCGGTGGCCGGCCGGCGGTCGGCCGGCGCCAGGCAGGCCAGGACCAGCTCGGCCTCGCCGGCCGTGAGTGACGGGTCCACCGTCGGCGGCGAGGTCTGCACCCGGCGGATCGCCAGCAGGGGCTGATTTTCCGGCAGCTCGCCGTACAACCCGCGGCCCGACAGGGCCCGGTGCAGGGTGGCGCCCAGCGCCCAGATGTCGGTGGCCCGGGACGGCGGCTCGCCCAGCAGCAGCGAGGGATCGAGGTACTCGACCGACGTCTCCGGAGCCATCCCGGTCAGGGCGGCGCCGGCGTTGAACACCCGCGCCAGCCCGAGGTCGGACAGCTTGCCGCCGTCCTCGGTGACCATCACGTTCCCCGGCTTGACGTCGCCGTGGGCCATTCCCGCCTCGTGCAGGGCGTGCACGGCGAGCGCCGCGTGCTCGACCGCACGCAGCACCTCGTCGCGGGTCAGCGGGCGGGCCGGCGCGGCCAGCGAGCCGAGCGGGAAGTACTCCATGGCGTACAGGAAGTTGTCCTCGAGGACCGCGTCGTACACCCGGGCCAGGTAGGGCGAGTCGACCGCCGCGAACGCCCGCAGCTCGCGCGTCCCGCGCCGGTAGGCGTCCTCGCTGCACTGGCCGGCGAACACCTTCACGGCCACGTACTCGTCGTCGATGCCCAGGCGGGCGGGGGGATGGGCCAGGTAGAAGCGGCCGTGGTTGCCCTCGCCGAGCAACCGGACCACCCGGAAGTCGGCCAGTGCGGGGACGGCTTGCACAGGGGTGTCCTGAAGCACCATGGCGCGAGCATATCCGCCGACCGGCCCACCCGACCGGTCCATTTCTCCGGACTCGCCTCCTCGGTGCGCCACCGCGTGACGGAGCAGTTCCCGCCCCGCGAAACCCGGATGGCGGAAGATCGTCGGGACGGGTATCGGCGGCGGGGCTGCGTGCCTCACACTCGGTGACGATCGCCCCTGGTCCGCCGGGGTGGCCGCGACCCCTGCGAACCCTCGCCTCGACTCACCCCGGGACAGCCGCCCATGCACATCACCGCGCTGGTGTTCATCGACATCGCGATCATCATGGTCGTCGCCCGGCTCTTCGGGCGGCTGGCCATCCGCATCGGGCAACCGCCCGTGGTCGGCGAGATCGTGGCCGGCCTGGCCATGGGCCCGAGCCTGCTCGGGCTGCTGCCGGGCGATCTGGACGGACGGCTGTTCCCGCCGGAGGTCCTGCCCTACCTGAACATCCTGGCCCAACTGGGCCTCGTGCTGTTCATGTTCATCGTCGGGCTCGAGCTGGACATGCTGCTCATCCGCGGCCGGGAGCGGACCGCGGGCACCATCTCGGCGGCCTCGGTCGCCCTGCCGTTCGCGCTCGGCGCGGGACTGTCGATCGTGCTGTACCCGCTGCACGACGAGACCGACGCGGGACCGGTGGCGCCGCTGGCGCTGGCCCTGTTCCTCGGCGTGGCCATGTCGATCACCGCGTTCCCGGTGCTGGCCCGCATCCTGACCGACCGGGGCATGCACCGGACGCCCATCGGGGTGCTGGCCCTGGCCTGCGCCGCGGTCGACGACATCATCGCCTGGACCCTGCTGGCCTTCGTGGTCGCGGTCGTCCAGGGCAACGGTCCGCTGGACGTGCTGCGCATCGTCATCCTGACCGCGATCTTCGCCGCCATCATGTTCGGCGTCGTGCGGCCCCTGCTCAAGCGGCTCAACGACTGGTACCAGCGGGTCGGCCGGCTCACCCCCGACATCCTGTCCATCGTGCTCATCGGCGTCCTGGCGTCCGCGTTCGTCACCGAGATCATCGGCATCCACGCCATCTTCGGCGCGTTCGTGTTCGGCGCGGTGATGCCCCGGCAGGGCGCGGCCGACCTGACCCGGGAGATCCTGGAGCGGCTGGAACAGGTCAGCGTCCTGCTGCTGCTGCCGCTGTTCTTCGTGGTCACCGGCCTGTCCACCAACATCCTGGGCCTGTCCGGCGGCGGTCTCTGGCAGCTGGCGCTGATCCTGCTCGTGGCCATCGGCGGCAAGTTCGTCGGCGCCTACGCCGGGGCCCGGGCGATGAAGACGCGGCCGCGGCAGGCGACGGCCCTCGGCCTGCTGATGAACACCCGCGGCCTGACCGAACTGGTCATCCTCAACGTCGGCAAGCAACTCGGCGTCCTGGACGGCGAGCTGTTCACCATGATGGTGCTGATGGCCCTGATCACCACGGCCATGACCGGACCGTTGCTCAAGCTGGTCTACTCCGACCGCCACATGCAGCGCGACATCGCCGAGGCCGAACGGGCCGCGCTGGGCGTCACCGATTCCTACCGCGTGCTCGTCGTGCTCGACGACGCCGACCGGGCCCGCGACCTGGCCCGGGTGGGCGCAGCCCTGCTGGGCAGCGGCCGGCCGGCGCAACTGGTGCTGACCCGCCTGCTGGTGCGGCCCAAGGCGCCGCTGGAGGTGGGTGCCCCGGTGGTGCCCGACCTGGCCCGGATGGCCAGCACCGTCGACGAGCTGAATGTGCTGGCCCGCGAGCTGGGGGCCGGTGGCGTCGACTGCTCGGTGCTCACCCGGTTCTCGGTCGACCCGTGGGCCGACGTCACGGCGCAGGCGGCGAGCGTCAACGCCGCGGTGGTGCTGGTCGCCGACTCTTTCCCGGCGTTCGCCGGTCCGGCCCCGGCCGACGCCGCGTTCACCCTGGCCGTGGCCCACGTGGCGGCTCCGTTGACGACCCCGGCGGCAGTCGGCGTCGTCGTCGACGGCGGCGCCGACGGGCACGTCGCGGTCGTGCTCGGCTCGGCGGCCGCCGCCCATCTGGGCGGACCGCTGCACGTCGCCGTGCCGGACGGGGGCCGGGCCGCCCGCCGGGTGTCCGCCGCCCTGTCGCCCCTGAAGGGCGGTGGGCTGGACGTCCGGCTGGTCGACGCGACCGACGAGGCGATGGTCTCGGATCTGGTACTGGTGGCCGACGGCGGCGCGTTCGCGGCCGATCTCGTGGGGGCCGGTCTCGCCGGCGGCGGCCGGTCCGCGGTGATCCGGGTGCGGGCCGGCCTGGACGACCGGGAGATCGAGCTGGCCGAGCAGCTGGCCAAGGTCGCGGCGGCCCCGGGAAGCTGACCGGCCGACCGGCCGGGGACGCCGTCGCAGGTCCCGGCACGCGTCGCAGGTCGAGGGGTGCCGTCGGCAGGTCGAGGGTCGCCGTCGCAGGTCCAGGTACGCGTCGTCGGTCGAGTGACTCCGTCGGCAGGTCGGGCCGGTCCGGTGCGGCCGGCCCGCCGGGACCGCGCCGATGGCGCGCCCGCGGGGTGTGCGGCGACTGCGCCGACCCGCTCGGACACCGCGGACGGCGGGCCGACCGGGTCACCGCCGGGGAGCGGCGCCCGACGCCCGGCACCCCGGCTCCGGTGGCGGCGAACCCGCCGCCCCCCGAGCCGGGGGTCGATCGTCAGAGGCGGGCGTGCGCCGATTCGAAGGTGAAGACGCGCCGGCCGATCCGGACGTGGGTGCCCGGGGTGAGCACGACGGGCCGCTGCGGCGCCAGCCGGGTCCAGCCGGACTGGCCGGCCGCGGCCAGGTAGGTGCCGTTCGCCGAGCCGCGATCCAGCAGCAGGACGTCCCAGCCCTCGAGGCGGATCTCCGCGTGCACCCGGGACAGCGTCCCGCTGTCGTCGTCCAGCCGGATGGGACGCAACCGGCTGGAGATGACGGCCTCGTCCACCTCCGGGTTGCGGCCCACCAGGTAGTTGTCGTCCAGGACGAAGGTGGCCCCGATGTCCAGCACCAGCAGGCCGAGCGGGGGCCGGCGGCCGTCGACCAGGACGCCGGTGCGCTGGTCCATCCGGATCCCGCAGACCGAGCAGAACGAGACCCGGGGATCGTTGTGGTGGTTGCGGGAGCAGCGGAAACCCTTGACCAGCACGTGGGCGGGGCCGGCGACGCCCGGTCGCGGCCGGTCCCGCTTGGCCGGCTCCTCGCGGTCGGACACCGGCAGCGGCGGCCGCGGCTTCTCGTGCTCGTGGGAGCCGAAGATCTGCTCGGACAGCCGGGGCGGCCGCAGCTCGACCGGCTGCTGGCTCGGGGGCGACGGGGGCGGGGCGGCCGGGGGCGCGACCGGCGGGGCGGCGACGGGGTCCGGAACCGGCGGCCCGGCGGGTGCGGCCGGGCCCGGCGTCAGCGGCGTGCTGATGAACTTGCGACCGTCCGGCACGGCGACCGGCGGGGTCGGCGCGGGACCGGGCGCCGGGGTCGGGGTCGGGGTCACGGGGGGCGCGGGCACCGGCACCGGCACCGGCACCGGCACCGGATCGGGGATCGGGTGTTCCGCGGTGGGCTCACGGTCGGGGTGGGCCGCCGGATGTTCCTGGGTGGACTCCGGATCGGCGGCCGGCGGCAGGGGCGTCTGCACGGAGGGGAACGGCGAGGCGTGCCGGCCGGCGGGCGGGGCCGCGGCGGTGGCCGGCGCGCCCAGCACGATGCCCTCACCGGGCACCAGGCCCTCCTTGAGCCCGGACCAGCCGAGGACGCCGACGGCGGTGCCGCCCTCCGCGGGATCGGCGGGCGGGCCGGCGGTCAGCACCACCGGGCCGGCCGGCCACGGCAGGAGCCGGTCGACGGTGAACGCCGCGGTCCGGCCGGAGAGCTGCAGGCGGTCGGCGTCCGGCGCGGGGGCCGATCCCGGCGGGGTCAGCTCGGCGACGCTGACGTCGCCGTGCAGGAAGACGGCGATGCCGTCCTCGGTGGCCGCGACCGTGCCGAAGCCGGGAACCGAGCGGGTGCGGACCACCCATTCGGTGAGCCGCCGGGCCAGGTCGCGGCCGGGGGCCGGAGCGGCGTCCACCGCGGCCTGCCGGATCAGGTCCAGCAGGTTCGCGGCGGTCGCCTCGCCGGCCGTGCCGTCCCGCCGGATGACCACGACGATGCCGGGCACCCGGGCGACGAGGTGGGCGCCCGGCAACACCTCCGCCCGGATGTCGTCGAAGCTGACTGTCACCAGAACCGGCCTCCCCGGAATCGCCATCGTGAGAAGAAGATCTGCACCGGACCGTTGACGACCAGGAAGATCACCAGCCAGGTGGTGATGAACTGGATCAGGAAAACCGACACCGGCACGTCGCCGACACCGGGAATCGCGCCGGCCTTGAGCAGGATCCAGACCAGCAGACCCTCGTTGATGCCGGTCAGCAACCCGAAGAAGGTCGGCCAGTCCTTCTCCCACCGGAACTGCTGCAGCCCGTGGTAGAGGAACTCCCACACGATGCCCAGCACCAGCACGGTGAGCAGGATGATGAACGTCATCCGGTACGACGGCCCGAGCGGCTCGCCGGTCGGCAGGAACGGGGTGATGATCAGCGTCCAGAGGCCGCCGACGACGAGGGTGAGCACGATCCGGGTCTGAATGCGCCCGTAGAGGGTGGGAACCATCGCCGCCGCCTCAGATGCTGCGGTGACGCGCCCAGCGCCACCACTGTCTGGTCGACGCCGCGACGCCGAACTTCTTGCAGAATCCGAGCTTGGCCAGGTCGTCGGCGATCTCCTGGGCCGCGATCTGCAGGCCCAGGAAAGTGTCGACGCCGGGGAAGTAGCCCCCCAGGGTGGCGCTGCCGGAGGCGTACATCCGGCCGGGTTGGCTGCGGGTGCCGATCACCTCGAAGGTGCGGTCGACGTCCAGCCGGCCGACCGGGTTCCGGCCGGCGCCGGAATGGTCGAGCAGGTCGGCCAGCACCCGGTGTTCGCGGATGTCGGCCTCCAGGCCGGTGCAGTCGATGACGAAGTCGGAGTAGATCTCGGCCGGAGCCGGTTGGCCCTTGATGGTGAGGTACGTCACCACGCCCTGGCCGTTCGGACCGGGGCGCAGCTCGCTCACCTCACCGGTGACGGTGCGGTACCAGCCCTCGCGCCGGCCCCGCTTGAGCTGCTCCTGCCAGTCCTTGCGGATCGGGGTATTGGTGCCGCCCATCTCCTTGTACGCCTTGGCCCGCTCCTCGCCCTCGAGGTTCCGGATCTTGGCCTTGAGCTGGCCGCCCCAGACCGACTTGGGGTAGTTGAACCCCTGGTAGGCCCAGCCGTCGCCACCCCGGCGGCGCTTGAAGATGTTCGGCCCGTGCGCACCGGTGATGTAGGTCCGGAACACGTGGATGATCTGGGTCTGCAGGTGGTTGCGGTCCCGGTCGTCGATCAGCCGCTGGAGCACCCGGGAGGCGACGATGCCGCCCCCGCGGATCACCACCGTGCCGGGCCGCAGCTGCAGCTGCTGGTAGACGTGCTCGTGCGGCTCGTAGGCGTTGACCACCCGGGACGGATCGCGGTAGTGCTCGCGGTACCGCTGGAGGTCGGGCAGCAGCTTGAGGCCGGGGTAGCCGATGGCGATATGCACGAACGGGCTGCGATAGGCCAGCCGCTTGGTCGGGGTGGCGCCGGCCGGCGGGGTCAGGATGGTGAAGTAACCGCCCTCCCGGCGCCGCCGCACCATCCGGACCTGGCCCTTGCGCACGCACTGCTGGTACCCGATCCGGTTCGCCTCCCGTTCCATCGTCTCGAACGCCTGGCCGGCCTTGGGCGTGTAGTAGTTCTCGATGATCGGTTCGGTCAACACGTTCCACAGTGGCTTGACGAACCCGCCGACGCTCTTGGCGCCGAACGCCTCGCGGACCGCGTACGAGGGGAAGCCCCAGATGTTGTCGGGGGTGGACTTGGAGTCCGAGCGCAGCCGCTCGGTCCGCGGGATCTGGGAGACGCGGGTCAGGTACTCGTAGCTCTGCCACGGCGTCTCCAGCTGGGTGAGCACCGTGATGTCCTGCGGGGCGACGCCGTAGATGCGCAGGAAGTCGACCGTGACGAACGATCCGATGCCGCCGCCGACCGTGACGAACTTGGTGTCGATGATCGGGATGCCCGCGCGCTGGACCATCTCGTCGGTCCAGATGTCGGACTCGATCAGCTCGGGCGTCAGGTCGCCGCCCGGCGGGCCGGCCGGGCGCGGCCCCGGCGGGTGGGGTCGATCCCCGGCCCGGTTCGGTGGCGGCTGCGCCGGCGGTGGCTGGTGGGGCGGTGGCTGGTAGGGCGGTGGCGCGGGTCGAACGGGTGGCTGGGTCACCCTGCTTCCCCCTTATGCAGGCATGCCGCGGGCCGTCTGGCTGGCCAGGACCCGAGCAAACGGACGACGGATGTGATCTTCACTCATGTGGACCCATAGGGTCCAGGCATAGGTGCAACCCAGGGTCAACTTGATGCAATCGCGGCCAAAGTCCCGCGGGTCAGGCGGACCAGGTCGGCCGGGGCCAGCTCCACCTGCAGCCCCCGCCGGCCTGCGCTGACCATGATCGTGTCGTGATCGGCCGCCGACCGGTCGATGACGGTGGGCAGCGCCTTGCGCTGGCCCAGCGGGGAGATCCCCCCGGCGACGTAGCCCGACGACCGTTCCGCGTCCGCGACCTTGGCCATGGCCGCCTTCTTGCCCCCGGCGGCGACCGCCAGCGCCTTGAGGTCCAGCTGCCCGGACACCGGCACCACCCCGACGGTCAGCCTCCCGTCGACCGTGACGACCAGCGTCTTGAAGACCCGCTCCGCCGGCCAGCCCAGGGCCTGCACGACCTCGTCCCCGAACGCGGTGGTGGCCGGGTCGTGGTGGTAGGGGTGCAGGGTGTGCGCGACCTTGGCGCGGGTCAGGGCCGCGATCGCGGGAGTCGGGGCGCCGGCCACGGGGGCACCCTATCCGGGCTGGACCTCGTGGGCGATCACCGACATCGAATCCAGGGTGGGTCCACCGAAGGAGGTGACCATCGCGACGTCGGAGGCGTCCCGGCCGCGGCCGATCAACACCCGCCCCGTGCGCCGCCGGTTGTTGCGCGGGTCGAACGTCCACCACCGGTCGCCGAGCCACACCTCCATCCACGCGGCGAAATCCATCGGCGCCGGATCGGCCGGCCCGTCCAGGTCGGGCAGGTATCCGAAGACATAGCGGGCGGGGATGTTCAGCGCGCGGCAGAAGGTGATCGCCAGGTGGGTGAAGTCACGGCAGACCCCGAACCCGGAGGTGTACACGTCGACCGCCGTCGAGGTCGGCGAGCTGCTCCCGTAGGCGAACTGCAGGTGGTCGTGCACGTGCTGACAGATGGCCGCGACGCGGCCGTAGCCGGGGGTCATGTGACTGAACCTGGCCCACGCCTCGTGGCCGAGCATGTCCGGCAGGCAGTACCGGCTGGGCATCAGGTACATCAGCACGTCGTCGGGGAGCGCGTTCGGCGCCCATTCCGGGGCCGAGAAGTCGGCGTCCTCGGGCGCATCCGGCACGGTCACCAGCGCCTGGTACCCGAAGCTCGACCGGCCGGGCGGCAGCACCATCCGGTGGCACCGGTTGTCGTAGATGTCCCGGTACTCGTGGGTCTCCTGCGGGGGATCGATGAACCACTGCTCGACCTCGATGGTCACGCCCTCACCGCCGAGCGGGGCCACCTGCACGACCGCCGGCGTCGCGTTCGTCGCGGTGTAGCGGAAGTCGCCGCCGACGGCGAGCCTGCGGGTGCGCATCGGCCCAACGTAGGCGGGTCACATGCCGATCATGTTTCCTCGCGCGGACGGCCGGGGCGGGCGGCCGGGGAC
>NZ_JBMDXT010000158.1:0-4942 GCF_048594475.1 Nakamurella sp.
GCCGCCCCAGTGCACCGGGTACTGCTGGCCACCGGCGGTGGCCGACCGGGCGAACAGCACGGCCTCCCCGGTCCCGCGCCGCCGCTCCAGCAGCTCGAAGACGGTCCGGTTGTACAGGTGGGTGTAGTAGTTGTGCATCCGTTGCGGGTCCGACCCGTCGAACCAGACCACGTCGGTCGGGATCCGCTCGCCGAAGTCGGTCTTGAACGCGTCCACACCCTGGTCCAGCAACCGCTCCAGGTGGCCGGCGTACCACTGGGCGGCCGCCGGGTTGGTGAAGTCGACCAGGGCCATCCCGGCCTGCCACAGGTCCCACTGCCAGACGCTCCCGTCGGCCCGGGTCACCAGGTATCCCTTGGCCCGGCCCTCCTCGAACAGCCGGGACCGCTGGGCGATGTACGGGTTGATCCAGACGCAGATCCGCAGGCCCCGGTCCTTGAGCCGGGCCAGCATCGCCTCCGGCTCGGGGAACGTGCTGGGGTCCCACTCGAAGTCGCACCAGCGGAACTCGCGCATCCAGAAGCAGTCGAAATGGAACACCGACAGCGGGATCTCGCGCTTGGCCATGCCGTCGACGAAGCGTGTGACGGTGGCCTCGTCGTAGCTGGTGGTGAACGAGGTGGTCAGCCACAGGCCGTAGGACCAGGTCGGCACCCGGGGTGGCCGCCCGGTCAGGGCCGTGTACCGCTCCAGGATCTGTTTCGGGCTCGGACCGAGAATGACGAAGTACTCCAGGAACTGGCCCGGCACCGAGAACTGCGTGCGGGTGACCACTTCGGAGCCGACCTCGAACGAGACCTGCTCGGGGTGGTTGACGAAGACGCCGTAGCCGCGGTTCGTCCAGTAGAACGGGACGTTCTTGTACGCCTGCTCGCTGCTCGTGCCGCCGTCCAGATTCCACAGGTCGACGCTCTGGCCGTTCTTGACCAGCGGGCCGAACCGCTCCCCGAGGCCGTACACCACCTCACCGACGTCCAGGTCCAGCTGCTGGTAGACGTAGGGCTCGCCGGCCGGACCGGTCACCAGACCGACCGTCCGGCCGGCGCCGCCGGTCAGCCGCCGCTCGCCGGCCCGGAAGTCCAGCCGCCACGGTCCGTCCCGGTGCACCACGGCGGTGAGACCGCCCGAGGTCAGACAGACCTCGGCCGGGCCGGCGACGATCTCCGGCCGGACCTCGCCCGCCCCGGGCAGGGCGAAGTCCGGTCCGGCCTCGGTCCGGCCGGCGTGGTGCTCGATCCGGACCCGGACGACGCCCGGCGCCGGGGACGACAGGGTCAGGGTGACCGCCGGATTGTTGAGGGTGTCGCCCCGGGCGGTGACCACCTTCGTCGCGGCCAGCACCGAGACCGCATGCTCGGACACCTCGACGTCGCGCACCTGCCGGGCATGCAGGATGTCGAACCCGTCCCGGACCAGCCAGAACCCGTCACTGAACTTCATGAGCGAAATTTCCTCTCGGAGTAGCGGTTCGGGAGCTACTTGATCGCCCCCGCGGTCACCCCGCGGGTCAGCGTGCGTTGGAAGATCAGGAAGAAGACGACCGCGGGGATCAGGCTGATCAGCGCGCCCGCATTGGTGGTGGGGGCGTCCATCAGCCGGTCCCCCTGGAGGCTGGCCAACGCCACCGGCACCGTCTGGGTGTCGTTGTCGATCAGCATGACCAGCGGGATGAAGAACTCGTTCCAGGTCCAGATGAAGAAGAAGATCAACAGCACCGACAGCGTGGGCCGCACGATCGGGAAGACCACCTTCCACAGGATCTGCCAGCGGCTGGCCCCGTCCAACGCGGCCGCCTCCAGCAGCGCCTTGGGGAACGTGCCCAGCACGGAGGCGAGAAGGTACGTGCCGAAGGCGCTCTGGATCACCACGAAGATGATGATGACGACGAGCTTGGTGTTGTACAGGCCGGTCTGCTTGGCGAAGAAGTAGAGCGGGTAGACCAGGGCCTCCTGCGGAATCATGTTGCCCAGCAGGAACAGTGCGACGATCCACAGCCGGCCCTTGACCCGGCCGACGCCGATCGCGTACGCGTTGAGCAGCGAGACGCCGACGGCCACCACGGCCACCGTCCCGGCGATCAGCGTGGAGTTCCACAGCTTGAGCGGGTAGTCCGACGCGGTCCAGTAGTTGACCAGGCCCTTGGTGTAGAAGTGCGTCGGCCAGCTCAGCGGGCCGTTGGCCGAGTAGTCGGCCGGCGACTTGAACGCGTTGAGCAGCATCAGGCCGAACGGGACGAGCATCAGCAGTGCGGCGGCGGAGACGACGGCCAGCATGATCCAGCGGCCCGGGCCGCGGTGGAAACGGTCGCGGGCCTTGACCGCCCGCTCGTCGGCCAGCCGCTGGCCGGCCGACCGGGCCGGGGAGCCGCCGTCCGGGTCGCCGGCCGGGGTGGCGTCGGAGGTGGTGAGCACCGGAATGCTCATGATCCGCTCAGCTCCTTGCGCTCGGAGTGGGCCTGCCACCGCATGATGCCGACGGCGACGAGCACGATGATGACGGTCAGGACGGTGGCGATGGCGGAGCCGTAGCCGACGTCCAGCTTCTTGAAGAACGTGTAATAGGCGAAGTAGGACGGCACGTTGGTCGCGTTCTCCGGGCCGCCCCGGGTCAGCGCGTAGATCGGGCCGAAGACCTTGAGCGCGGCGATGGTGCAGGTCAGGGCGACCACGAAGGTCTCGGGCCGGATCTGCGGCAGGGTGATCGCCCGGAACCGGGCCCAGTAGCCGGCGCCGTCGATCTCGGCCGCCTCGTAGATCTCCGGGTCCACCCGGCCCAGGGCCGACATGAAGATGACCACCGGATAACCGATCTGGACCCAGACCATGACCATCATGACGGCCGGCAGCGCGGTGTCCGGGTTGCCGAGCCAGTCCTTGGTGAAGCCGGAGAGACCGATCGCGTCCAGGAGCGCGTTGAACGCGCCGTCGGGCCGCAGGATCCAGCCCCAGACGATGCCGGCCACCACGACCGGGAGCACCTGCGGCAGGTAGAACACCGCGCGCAGGACGCTGATGCCGGCCGCTCCGAACCGCTTGCCGAGGTAGTCGAACAGCACCGACGCCAGGAGCAGGCCGATCACCGTCGGCACCACGACCATGGCGACGATCATCGCGACGGAGTTCTTGAACGAGATCCAGAAGACGCTGTCGTGGAAGAGCCGGACGTAGTTGCCGAACCCGATGTAGCGGGGGCTGCCGACGCCGGACCACTTCGTCAGCGACAGGTAGACGTTGTAGATCAGGGGGCCGCCGATGACGCCGACGAACAGGACGGCTCCGGGCAGCAGGTACCACCAGTAGCCGCCCCGGCCCGCCCTCGGGGCGGGCGTACCGGTCGCCGTGCCCCCCTTGCGTTGCGCCAGGGTCGTCATGCCCGTTCCCCTCCCCCGGTGAGCCGGCCCCCGCGCGGATCATCTCGCCCGGCGCGGATCAACTGGCCGGGAATGGGTCCGGTGGGACGGACGTGAACGACTTCCTCCGCGCGGGGCCGGCTCACGGGTCAGCCGGCCTGGATGGTCGCGACGCCCTCGGTGTACGGACCCTGGATGGAGTCCATCACCTCGGCCGGCGTCTTGGACTGGTTGATCGAGGACTGGAAGGCGGCGACGAGCACGTCGTAGAAGCCAGGCACCGGCCAGTCCGGGTAGAACGCCAGCCCGTCGTTCTGCGAGATCGTGTTGAAGTTCTTGATCAGCTCGGCCGTCTTCGGATCGGTGATCGCCGACGGATCGGCCGCCACCGGGATCCCGCCGCTGTTGCCCAGCAGGTTCTGGATCTCCGGCCGCATCGTGATGTCGATGAAATCGTATGCCAGTTCTTTGTTCTCGGACGCCTGCGGGACGACCCAGAGGTTGCCCGACGAGCCCAGGCTCAGCGTGCTGCCCGGGAACAGGAAGGTGCCCCAGTCGAACGTGGTGATCTCGTCCTTGAGCCGGCCGAACCACCAGCTGCCGGACACCATGATCGGGCACTTCCCGCCGATGAACGCGGTGCCCATGTCCTCGGCCTTGAGCGAGGCCGAATCACCGGCGATGTAGCCCTTCTGCACCCAGTCGGCGAACATCTGGGCGCCCTTGGCGGTCGGACCGTTCTGGAAGTCGACCGGGTTCTTGTACAGCTGGTAGTCGTCGACGAACGAGCGGTCCGCCTGGGTCAGGGCCAGTTGGTACCACAGCTGGCCGGCCGGGTACTCGGCACCGGCCATGCAGATCGGGGTGGTGCCGGCGGCGACGAAGGTGTCCAGCGCCGTGGTGAACTCCGGCAGGGTGGTCGGGATCTGGATGCCGTTGGCGGCGAACGCGTCCTTGTTGTAATAGACCATCACGTACTCGCCGTAGTTCGGCACGCCGTACCAGTTGCCGGAGCCCATGACGCCGCGCTGGTCGTAGCGGGCGGTGGTCTGCAGGCTGGCGGAGAGCTTGTCGGCCCAGCCGCGGCTCTCCGCCGGTTCGGTGAGGTCGGTGAGCAGGCCCTGCGAGGCCAGCAGGCCGGCGGTCGCGTTGCCCTTGTTGTACTCCATGATGTCCGGGCCCTCGTCCGAGGACAGGATCATCCCGGCGTTCTGCTGGATCTGTTCGAACGCCTTGCGCTCGACATCGACCGTGACGCCAGGATGTTCGGCCTTGAAGGTCTCGATCGCCTTGTTCCAGGCGATGGCCATGGCACTGTTCTCGCCCTCGTAGTGCCACAGCTTGAGCGTCTGGCCCTCGCCCGCGGCGCTGGATCCGGCGGATCCGGACCCGCCGGACGCCGAGCCGGTGTCGCCCGATCCGCCGCAGGCGGCCAGGGTCAGCGACACCGTCAGCGCCGCAGCGACCGTCGCGACCTTCGCGAGCCGATACCGATGACGGAACATCTGTCCTCCAGGGGGTTGACGACCTCGCCGGGGCGGGTCGGAGGGGGTGGCGGGGCGTGCGCCATCGCCAGATGGGTGTGGCGGTGCG
>NZ_JBMDXT010000159.1:0-16402 GCF_048594475.1 Nakamurella sp.
TGTCCCACTTGGTGTACTGCTCGAAGTCGTTCGGGCCGACGCACTGCAGCTTGAACAGGCTGTCCCGCTTCTCCTTCGGCAGGGTCGACGGATCGATCTTGCCGGTGGCCGCCAGGTAGGCGGTGTACAGGCCGATCGAGGCGGCCATGAAGCCGCGGTGGAACGTCTCCCCGACGACCGGCGAGTTCGGTTCCTTCATCATGTCGACGACCGGCGGGTAGAGGCCGTCGGAGACGAACTTGGTGGTGTCGTAGACGCCGGCGTTCTTGGCCGCGTTGGTCGCGCCGATGATCATGGCGTCGTCCGCCGCCCAGATGCCGTTGACCTGGTTCGGGTACTTGGTGAGCAGGCTCTGGGTGACCGACAGGCCCTGCTGCGGATCCCAGTTCGCCGACTGGATGTCCAGCAGCTTGATGTCGGGGTAGGCCTTGAGCGCCTCCTTGAACCCGGCGACCCGGGTCTGGCTGGTGGTGCTGTCCTCGACGCCGGCCAGGCCGATGACGTTGCCCTTGCCGCCGAGGCTCTCGGCCAGCGCCTTGCCCGTGCACTCGCCGCTCTCGACGCCCGAGTACTTCTGGAAGGCGACGAAGTTGTTCCCGACGTCCCAGGGCTCCAGGTTGTCCGGCTTGTTCCACCAGACCACCACGTAGCCGCCGGCCTGCTTCACCGCGTTCACGATGGTCGGCGCGTCCGAGCTGGCCACCGTGTTGACCATCAGGGCGACCTTTTTGCCCTGCGCGAGAATGGCCTGGATCTTGGAGATCTCGGTCTGGCTGCTGCCCGCGGAGTCGACGATCTGGACCTCGACGCCCAGCTTCTTGCCCAGCGCCTGCGCGCCCTCGATCATCGAGGCCATGTAGGGGTTGGTGGTGTTGATGACCGAGGCGACCAGGACCAGGTTGTTGGGATCGATCGCGGCCTGGCTGCCACCGGCCCCGGCTCCCGTGGTCGACGTGCAGCCGGAGAGCGCGATGGCCGCGGCCGCGACGATCGCGGCCAGCGCCTTGGTCTTCCGCTTTCTGATCATGTGACTTCCTTCTGTGGGCACCGGGGGGCACCGGCCGGCGTCGTCGGGGCGCGCCGGCGGGCGGGTCCCCCGGATGGGGGTGGGGGAGAGGGGGGATGCGGTGGTGCGGGTGGGCCCGGCGGGCCCGGCGGGCTCAGCGGAACTGGCGGAAGAAGGTGACGACGTCGTCGACGTAGACCGTCGGGACCTCGAGCGGGGCGAAGTGCCCGCCCTCGTCGTGCACGCGGTACTGCTGCAGGTTGAAGTACTGCTCGGTCCACTTCATCGGCGGCTTGTAGATCTCGCCGGGGTAGATGCCGATGGCGGTCGGCGCGCCGACGACCGGGAAGTTCGAGTGGGACGGGGTCCACGGGTTGTTGCGGCACTCCCAGTAGTAGCGGGAGGACGTGCCGCCGGTGTTGGTCAGGAAGTAGACCGCGGCGGTCGTGACCAGGTCCTCCTTGGGCCAGACCCGTTCGAAGGCCTCGGTGCCGACCCCGCGCTCGGCCAGGCCCCAGAAGTAGCGCTTCTCGGTGATCCAGGCCAGCTGGCCGGCCGGCGAGTCGGCGAACAGCGAGGCCAGCGTCTGCGGCTTGGTCAGCTGCATCTCACCGTAGCCGGACTCGTTCTCCACGAACAGCTTTCCGCGCTCGAACCAGCCCTCCTCGCCCTCGCCGTACTCGCTCGCGGCCGGCAGGCCCAGCACCGGATCGAAGTCGACGCTCGCGGGCTTGTCCGGGTGCTCGAACAGGTAGTGGCTCATCTGGGCCGGGAAGTGGGTGTAGATCCCGAAGACGTCCTGCTCGTACTTGTGGCCGTGCTGCTGGGTGACCAGCGCACCCCAGTCGCCGCCGGCCACCGCGTACTTCTCGTAGCCCAGGACCTGCTTCATCAGGGTGTTCTCGAGGTCGGCGGTACGCCACCAGTTCCAGCCGGTGTCGGTCAGCGGGGAGGAGAAGCCGTAGCCGGGCAGCGAGATCAGCACCACGTCGAAGACGTCGTTCGGGTCGCCCCCGTGGGCGGCCGGGTCGGTCAGCGGGCCGATCACCTTGCGCAGGTCCCAGAACGTCCACGGCCAGCCGTGGTGCAGCAGCAGCGGCATCGGGGCCTTACCGCCCGGCGCCTGCGTGCCGCGCACGTGGATGAAGTGCAGGGGCACGCCCATCAGGTCGATCTTGAAGTGCGGCAGCTCGTTCATCCGGCGCTCGACGTCGCGCCAGTCGTACTCGTTGATCCAGTAGTCGATCAGCTGGCGGTGGTAGGCGGTGTTGTAGCCGTACCGCCAGTCGTCATTGGCGAAGTCCTGGGGGAAGCGGGTGCGGCGCAGGCGCTCGTTCATGTCCTTGAGCGAGTCGTCGTCGATCGCGATGGTGAATTCCTTCACCTCGCCGGTCGGGCTGGCGGGGACGCGGTCGGGCACGGAAGACCTCCTTGTCTCGTGGCCGGGCGGTGAGAGTGGTGGCCCCTGGCCGGACGCTCCAGGGCTGTATTTGCGAGTATTTATTCGAGCACCGCATCTACATGCATAATGATGGCCGACGTGGGTCACACCTGTCAAGACTTCCGCATGTTCAATCAGTGCGCGAATTGACATGCGCACTGGACCCGGCGGCGGCATCCAGGTGACGCGCCGTCGTCAGGTCCGTGATCAGCAGATCCGCCCACCCGCCGCGCAGGCAGGCGGTGAGGGCGGCGTGCTTGGTCTGCCCGCCGGCGACCACGATCCGCCGCCCGGCGGATCGCAGCTGGGCCAGGGTGATGCCGATGACCAGGTCGTCCAACGGGGTGTCGAGTGGCTCGCCGCTGCTGTTCACGAAACGCTGCAGCAGCTGGCCGGCCGCGCCGGCCGCGCGCACCGAGGCCAGTTGCTCGGCACTGAAGAAGTTGTCGCCGGCCAGCAACGGGCCGTGCGTGTCGGCCGGTCCGACCCCGACGAAGGCCACGTCCAGGCTGCCGAGCAGGTCAAGGGTGCGGGCGACGTACGGGTCGGCCAGCACCGACCGCTGCCGGTCCCGATCGGGGACCACGCCGGGGGTGCGCAGGAACACCGGTTCGGCCCCGAGGGAGGTCGCCAGCCGCTGGGTGGCCCGCGCGGCCTCGTGCTGCAACTCGGGTGAGCCGAGGTCGCCGAGCATTTCCACGACCGCCCGGCGGCCGCCCCCTCGGCTGGACTCGAGCTCGCGGGCCATCACCCGCAGCGTCGTCGACCACGAGGTGAAGCCGATCAGGCTGCCCTCGATCGGCGATTCGGAGAAGTACTGGGCGGCGACGATGCCCAGCTCGACCGGGATGGACTCCTCGCTGGTGACCTCGACGACGTGCACCTCGTTGACGCCGTAGGCGAGCTCGATCGCGCCCTCCAGGTCCGGATGCAGCCCCTCCGGCACGATCACCGCGGTGCGGACGAAGCCCTGCTCCTGCGCCTGGGCGAGCAGCCGGGACACCCGGGCCTGGGACATCTGCAGCAGCTCGGCGATCTCGCGCTGGCGCAGGTTCCGGACGTGGTAGAGCCGGGCGACCTGGGACATCAGCCGCAGTTGCGCCGCCCGCCGCCCGTTGCGGCGGTCCTCGATCGGGCTAGCCATGACGCGGATCGGTCGCGGGCAGCAGCTCGGCGATGCCGGGCACCACCCAGGTGGGCGCGTCCTGCGGGCCCAGCGCCTGCGCCGCCGCCGACGTGGTGTCGCCGGAGAGGACCAGGGCCGAGTCCATGCCGGCGACCCGGGCCATCGCGATGTCCGTGCTGACCCGGTCGCCGACCATCAGGCAGTCCCGCACGTCGGCGTCGAGCCGGCGGAGCAGGGCCTGCACCATGATCTGGCCCGGCTTGCCGGTGTTGACAAGGCAGGTCACCTCGGCGGTCGCCTCGATCGCCGCGACGATGCCCGCCGCGTCCGGCTGGCCACGGCCGCCGGGCATCGGGCAGTACCGGTCCGGGTTGGTGGTGACCAGGATCGCCCGGTCGGTGCGCCACAGCGCGTCGAAGGCCGTCTGGAGCTTGGCGTAGGTGAAGGTCCGATCGAAACTGGCGACCACGACTCTGATCTCGCGCGGATCGTCGGTCAGGTGCAGGCCGGCGGCGGCCAGCGCCGAGACCAGCGGGGGCTCGCCGATGGGGAAGATCCCGTCGCCGGCGTGATGCTGGAGCAACCAGTCCCGCATGGTGACCACCGGGTTGACGATGTCCGGCACCGCGGCCGGAATACCCATCCCCGTCAGCTTGTCCGCGTACATCTGCGGATCCTTGGTCGGGTTGTTGGACAGGAACACCGTCCGGCCGCCGGCCGCCCGGATCTGCTCGATGATCTGCCGGGCCTGCGGCAGCAGCTCGTCCCCGAGGTAGACGGTGCCGTCCAGATCGAAGATGTAGTTGCCGTACCGGCGGTCCGGCCGCCGCAGCAGGTCGGCGGCCGGCGGCAGGGTCGGGGACGTGGTCATGTCGCACTCACCGCACCGAGTTGATGGAACACCTCCCGCAGCCGCGGGTACAGCTGCCGGTAGGTCTGGTAGAAGCCGTCGTAGGTGCTGCTGCGCAGCTGGTCCGGTTCGTAGACGCGGGTCGTCGAGCTCATCGATTCACCCGCCTCGCGGATCCCCGGCTGCAGCCCGACCGCGGCGGCGGCGAGCATGCCCGAACCCAGGCACGTGCTCTCGGACTCGCCGGCCAGCCGGACCGGCCGCTGCAGCACGTCGGCCAGGATCGAGCACCACAGCGCGCTGCGGGACCCGCCGCCGAGGGCGATGATGTCGGTGATCGGCTGGCCCAGGACACCGGCCTGGCCGTCGGTCAGCAGCCGCTGCTCGAACGCCAGACCCTCCAGGATCGCCCGGTACACGTGGGACTTGCCGTGCCGGCCGGTCAGCCCGACGAGCGAGCCCCGCGCGTGCGGGTCCCAGTACGGGGTGAGCGCGCCGGCCCAGTACGGCAGGCACAGCAGACCCTCGGCTCCCGGCGGGATCTGGGCGGCGGCCGTCTCCAGGATCTGCTCGGCCGACAGATCCAGCCCGAGCGCCCGGGAGTCCACCCCGGCGAACTTGTCGACGAACCAGCTGATGTTGTACGTGCCGCCGCCGATGAAGGTCTCGAACGCGTAGGAGCGGGGGACCGCCCCGGCCAGCACCCGGTACTCCTTGGCGAAGGAGTACTCGTCGCTGTAGCTGCCGGAGATCATCCCGGTGCCCAGGTTCAGGTAGGCCGTGCCGGGCCGGACCACGCCGCAGCCCAGGCCGGCGGACTGGCCGTCGCCGACCCCGGCGACCACCGGGATGTCGTGCGGCAGGTTCAGGTCGTCGGCGACGTCGGGCCGGATGTGGCCGAGCACGTCGCCCGGGGCGAACAGGGCGGGCAGCTGGCTTGCCTGCAACCCGGCCTGCTTCACCAGCTCGTCGTGGTAGTCGAAGGTCCGCATGTCGACCAGGCCGAGCGGATCCGCGCTGGCCCAGCAGGTGTTCCAGTGGCCGGTCAGCCGGTGCACGAGAAAGGCCTGGACGTCGGCGATCCGGCCGGTGCGCACCAGCGTGTCGGGCTCGTGCTCCTTGAGCCACAGCAGCTTGTACCAGGCCGGGGTGGGATTCGGCGGCTTCCCGGTGATCTCGTGGACCTCGGGCGTGCCGAACTCGGCGACCTCGTCGACGGCCCGGGTGTCGAGCCAGAGCATGGCCGGCCGCAGGGAGTGGCCGTCCTCGGTCAGGCAGGCGAACGTCTCCCGCTGGTGGGTGATCGAGAGGGCGACCAGGCGGCGCGAGTCGACCCCCTGGGCGGCGCGGCGCACCGCTTCCCGGGTCGCGGTCCACCAGTCCTCGGGGTTCTGTTCGGCCCAACCGTGACGCGGCGTGCTGAGCGGGAACTCGGCCCGCCCCTGCGCGTGCGAGCGGCCCTGGGCGTCCCAGACGACGGCCTTGGCCGCCGTGGTCGAGCAGTCCACCCCGACGACCAGATCGCCCATCATCGCCGGGCTCCGATCGGGCCGGATCCGCCCGGGCGGGGCCCGGTCATGACCGGACCCGCACCGGTTCGACGGTCACGGCCCGCTCGGCCCGGGCCATCACCTCGGCGACGTCGGCGGGCGTCCACCAGCCCAGGACGTCGAGCAGGTCGACGACGGTGAACCGGTTGCGCATCAGGTGGCAGTTGCCGACCGCCCAGCGGGCCAGGTCGGCGTCGACGGCGGGGTCGAGGTCGGCGAAGCGGGCGGGCGCGCCGGAGAGCGCGAGCGAGCGGCCCAGCACCTCGCTGGACATCTTGAGCCCGGCCAGGGTGGCCCGGTGGGCGTCCCAGTCGGCCAGCATCGCGGCGACCCGGTCCCGGGCCCCGGCCCAGCGGGTCATCTTCGCGCGGTAGTCGTTCCAGCACTCGCCGGCCAGCCGGCCGTCATCGTCCAGGTGGCCGAAGGCGGCGAACACGCGCTCCCGCAACGGTTCCGGGTCGGGGAAGATGGCGTCGAGGTCGACCTGGTCGGGCACCAGCCGCTCCTCGAGCAGTTCCCAGCAGACCGCGCCGATGACGGCGGCCACACCGACCTGGGCGCCGTGCTGCCCGGCGGGCAGATGCTTGGCGTTGTGGTGCATGTCGAGCAGGTGGCTGACCACGTGCTCCATGCCGGACAGGACCGCGGTGGTGTCGCTGACCCCGGTCGCGATCCCGCGCAGGGCGAGCACCTCGGTCAGCCGGCCGATCGCCGCGGACTCCTTGCGGCCCACGCCGGGCGACCAGTCCGCGATGTCCCGGCCGATGGTGGCGAGCATCTCCGGCGGGCCGGGGTGGAAGGACGGGTCGAGCCCGACGATCGAGGCCAGGTACCAGTCGGCCGGGCCGGTGAACATCGAGAGCACCTCGCCGAACCCGGCCTCGTTCATCACCGGCGGGGCGGCGACGATCGTGTCCAGGTCGGCCAGCACCACGTCGGGCCAGCGGGACGGGATCGTGCGCTTGACGCCGTCCCGCAGGATCACCGACACGCCGTCGGTGTAGCCGTCGACGCTGGCCGCGGTCTGCACGGTGACCAGCGCGGGATCGCCGGCGCGGGCCGCCGCGACCTTGGCGATGTCGGAGATCGTGCCGCCGCCCACCGCCACGACCCCGTCGGCGCCCAGGACGGCGGCGCTCGCCCGGTCCAGCACCACGTCGGTCGCATGCAGGGTCGGGTGACCGTCGTCCAGCACCGTGGTCTGCACCGCGAAGGTGCCGGACAGCACGCGCGCGACGTGGTCCTTCAGATCGACCGGGCCGCCCCGGTCCGGCCCGCCGCCGCCGTGCCGCAGGATCTCGCGGTTGTCGACCAGGACGACCACGCGGGCGCCCAGCGGGTCGCCCCCGCGCCGGCGGATCTGGTCGGCGACCTCGTCGGCGACCCGGTCGGCGGCCCGGGCGTCGATGGCCAGGCGGTGCATGCCCAGCGCGGCCAGGCGGTGGTCCGGATCGGCGTCGGCCAGCGCGGCGCGCACCGCGTCCAGGTCGGTCGGATCGTTGAGGGTGGCGAAGGAGGACACGGTTGCTCCTCGAGGTGGGCGGACGGCGGTGGGCGGAGCGGGGAGCGCGGCTATCGGGCGCGCTGGCGGCCGCGGCGGTCGGTCATCACCGCGGCGATGATGGCGATGCCGATGACGACCGGTTGCAGGTTCGGCGACACGTTCAGCAGCGACATGCCGTTGTTCAGGGTGCCGATGATCAGCAGGCCGATGAAGGTGCCGAGCATGCTGCCGGAGCCGCCGGAGAGGCTGGCCCCGCCGATCACCACGACCGCGATCACGTTGAGCAGGTCGGCGGTGCCCGCGGTCGGCTGCGCCGAGTCCAGCTGCGAGCCGACGAGCATGCCGGCGAACGCGGCGAGCACCCCGGCGATGACGTACACGCGGATCTTGATCGCGGTGACGTTCAGGCCGGACAGCCGCGCGACCTCCTCGTTGCCGCCGACCGCGTAGATCGCGCGGCCGGTGGGCCGGTAGCGGAGCCAGAACGCGGCCAGCAGGTACACCAGGACCAGGATGATGCCCTGCACCGGCAGGCCCAGGATCTTGCCGCTGGTCAGCCACAGGAACCAGTCCGGGAACCCGTTGATCGGGTTGCCGTTGGTGATGAACAGGGCCAGGCCCGCCGCGGCCGACATGGTCGCCAGGGTGGCGACGAAGGGCTGGATCCGGCCGACCGTGGACAGCACCCCGTTGATGGTGCCGATGATCGCGCCGACCAGCACGCTGGCCACCAGGGCCAGGCCGAACGGCAGCCCGACCATCTTGTACAGGTACGCCATGGACATCAGGCTCAGCGCGACGGTCGAGCCGACGGACAGGTCGATGCCGCCGATGAAGATGACCAGCGCGGCGCCGACGGCCATGATCCCGATGTCGGAGACCTGGCTGATGATGTTGGACAGGTTCCGCGCCGTCAGGAAGTAGGGGGACAGGAACGAGAGCACGATGACGATGGCGATCAGGCCGAAGGCCGGGCCGGGGACGGACCGCAGGATCTCCCGGACCTTGGTGCCGGCGCCGCCGGACGAGCCGTCGCCGGACGCCCGGTTCGCGGGCCGGTCGGCGGGTTGGTCGGTGGGCTTGTGGGCGAGGTCGGACACGGCTCAGACTTCCTTTTCCAGCGGGGCGGCGGCAGCGGTGGCGGCGCCGGCCGGGGCGTGACTGCTCGGGGCGGACGCGGTCGGGGCGGAGGCGGTCGGGGCGGAGGCGGTGGAGGCGGCCGCGGTGGACGCGGTCGGGTCGAGATCGCGGACGGCCAGCCGCATGACGGCTTGCGGGGTGGCCTCGGCGCGGCTGAGCACACCCTCCTGGCGGCCGCCCGACATCACCATCACCCGGTGCGAGAGTCCCAGCACCTCCTCCAGTTCGGACGACACGACGATCACCGCGACCCCGTCGGCGGCCAGGCCGCGCAGGATCTCGTAGATCGCCATCTTCGCGCCGACGTCGACCCCGCGGGTGGGCTCGTCGACGATGAACACCTTGGGCGTGCGGACCAGCCACTTGCCCAGCAGCACCTTCTGCTGGTTCCCGCCGGACATCGACGAGACCGGCAGGCCCAGCCGGCCCCGGATGTCCAGGTTCTGGGCCTGGCCGTCGGCCAGCTTGGCCAGCCGCGCCTTGGTGATCAGCCCGGACCGGCCCAGCGACCGTTCCCAGGGCAGTGAGATGTTCTGCGCCGCGGTCCGATCCAGGTTCAGGCCCTGGCCCTTGCGGTCCTCCGGCACCATGACGATGCCGGCCTGGATGGCCGTGGTCGGTCGGGTCAGGCGCAGTGTCGATCCCTCCAGCGACACCGTGCCCTGGTCGGCGCGGTCGACGCCGGCGATGCAGCGGACCACTTCCGTGCGGCCGGCGCCGACCAGGCCGGCGATGCCGAACACCTCGCCGGCGTAGACCTCGAAGTTGATGTTTTCGAAAACGCCTTTGCGACCGAGGTTCTCGACCTTGAGGACGACCTCAGAGCGGTTCGGCCGGGGGGGCACGTGCTCGTAGGTGAAGTCACGGCCGACCATCGCGTTGACCAGTTGCTGCTTGGGCACGTCCCCGCCCGACCAGTCCGCCACCCGCTGCCCGTCGCGCAGACAGACGATGCTGTCGGCCATCTCGCGCACCTCGTCCAGCCGGTGCGAGATGTAGACGATGCCGGCGCCCCGCTCCCGCAGCACCCGGATCCGCTCGAAGATCCGTTCGGTCTCCTGCTCGCCGAGCGAGGCCGACGGCTCGTCGAAGATCACGTACCGCGGGTTGCGGGTGATCGCCTTGGCGATCTCGATCTCCTGCTGGGCGGCCATGGACAGGCCGCCGACGGGCCGACGCGGGTCGGTGCCGGTGCCCAAGAGGCGCAGCGCCTCGGCCGCCTCGGCGTACATCCGCTCGCGGTCGATCCGGCCGCCCTTGCGGGGCTGGCGGCCGAGGAAGATGTTCTCGGCCACGGACAGCTCGGGCAGCAGCCGGATCTCCTGGTGGATCCGCGCCACCCCGTTGGCCAGCGCGTCGGCCGGGCTGCCGGGGGAGTAGGGCTGGCCGTCGACCGTCATGGTGCCCGAGTCCGGGATCTTGACCCCGGCCAGGATGGAGGACAGGGTCGACTTGCCGGCGCCGTTCTCGCCGATGAGCCCGACCACCTGGCCGTAGGGCACGGTGAAATCCACGGACTTGAGAACGGTGACCCCGGAATAGCTCTTCACCAACTGGCGGGCCACCAGCCCCGATGGCGCGGCTGTGCTGTCAGGCATCGAAAGCCCTCCGGATTCGAGGATGTCGTTTGACGGGGCGGTGGGACGCGGCTCGGGGCGACGGGGTCCGGCCGGGCGGCGGGTGATCGGCGGGCGCCCCGCCGGCGGGCGGGCGGGTCCGCCGGCGGCCGTGGCGGCCGGGGCGGAGCAGGTGCTGGCGTCCGGCCCGTAGAAGGTCGTGACGTCCTGCGTGGCGACGTTGTCCTTGTTGATCAGCACGGTGTCCTGGTACTGCTCGGCCGGCAGCTGCGCTCCGGTGCCGTTGACGATCCCCAGGGCCTGCTCGACCGACAGCTCGCCCATCTTGTACGGCTGCTGGGCCATCGTGGCCTGGGTCAGCCCGGAGGAGATGGCGTCGAACATGGTCGGGAAGCCGTCGATCCCGACGAAGGTCATCCCGGTGCGGTTCGCCTGCTGCGCGGCCTTGGCGGCGCCGATGGCCATCGCGTCGCTCTCGCCGAAGACCGCCTTGAGGTTGGGGTTGGCGGTCAGGATGTTCTGCGTCTTGCTGAACGCCTCGGTCTCGTCCCAGTTCGCGGTGTCCTCGGCGACCACCTTGATGTTCGGGTTCTCGGCCAGCGCGTCCTGGCATCCCTGGGTCCGCTGGATCTCCGCGGTCGAGCCGAGAACGCCGTGCAGGATCGCGATCTCGCCGGAGCCGCCCATCTGCTCGAACATCCACGTGCACAGCTGGTGCGCGGCCTTGACGCTGTCGGTGGCGATGTAGGTGGCCAGCTCGCCGCTGCCCGACTCGGGCCGCTGGTCGACGGCGATGACCGGCACGTCGGCCTGGTTCGCGGCCCGCACGCCGGCGGCGGCCGCGGTCGAGTCCTGCGAGATGAAGATGAGGGCGCCGATGTCCTGGTTGAGCAGGTCGTTGACCTGCTCCACCTGCTGCGAGGAGTTGTTGTTGGCCGAGGTGACCTTCAGCTCGCACCCGGCCTTGGCCGCGGCGGCCTGCATGCCCTGCACGGCCGCGACGTAGAACAGCGACTTCTGGTCGGCGACCGAGACGCCGATCGGCTTGGCGCAGCCGGCCGCCGCACTGCCCGAGGCCGCCGCGCTGCCCGAGGCTGCGGCGCTGCCCGCGGCCGTGGTGCCCGAGGACGACGTGCTGCCGCCGGAGCAGGCGGCCAGGCCGAGGCCGGCCAGCGCGATGCCGGCGATGGCGACGCCGCGACGGATGGGCAGACGACTCATGGAGGTCTCCTTGCATTACATCGTTGGAATGAGAGGCGAGTTCCCATCGCATATTTATGCGGGCTCTGGATCGCCATGCAGGAACAGACTGGCCCACCGCCCAGCGGGTGTCAAGAGCTTCGTCACACCGAAATCGCCCGGGTGGGGCCATGGCCGCGCCCGGCGAACGGCGCAGACTTAGGATGTTCAGCGCAGTGCCGACGGTGGGGGCTGGGAGACCAGGGACGGGAAGGTGGTGGTCCGCCATGCCCGCGCGCGCCGAGGCTCCACGGCTGATGGTCAAGGTGGCCCGCCTCTACCACGGCCGCGGCCTTCGGCAGAGCGAGATCGCCGAACGGTTGCGGCTGTCCCAGGCCCGCGTGTCGCGCCTGCTGCAGCAGGCCGAGGACCTGGGCATCGTGCGCACCGTCGTGGTGCTGCCGCCCGGGCTCAACAGCGAGCTCGAGGAGGAGATCGAGCAGCTCTACGGTCTCCGGGAATGCCATGTCGTCGACGCGGTGGCCGACAATGAGGACGAGCTGGCCCAGGATCTGGGCCAGGCCCTGGCCTCCATCGTCGCCGGCTCGGCCATCCTGTCCGGCCCGGTCTCGGTGCTGGGCTACAACTCGTGGAGCCGGACGCTGCAGGCCATGGTCGCCGCGATGCAACCGGTCCGCGGCGGCGCCCGGCAGGTCGTGGAGATGCTCGGCGACATCGGGCCGCCGACCCTGCAGCACGAGGCGGCCCGGTCCACCCAGCGGCTGGCCTCGCTCACCGGCGCCGAACCGGTCTACCTGCGCACCCCCGGGGTGAGCTCGACCGGTCAGATCCGGGCGGCCATTCTCGACCAGGACCGGCACGCCCGGGAGACGCTGGCGTTGCTGGACTCCATGGACCTGGCCCTGGTCGGCATCGGCGAGTGCGACGTGGTCGCCCCCCTGCGGGCCGGGGACAACTTCTTCACCCAGGCCCAGTTCGACCGGGCCCGCGAGCTGGGTGCCGTCGGGCAGATCTGCCTGCGATTCCTGGATGCGCAGGGCAACCCGCTGGTGACCGAATTCGACGACCTGGTCATCGGCGTCACCCTCGAGCAGATCCGGTCCGCCGGTCACCGGTGCGCGGCGGCGGGGGGGCCGGCCAAGTACCCGGTGATCCGGGCCGCGCTGCTCGGCCGCTGGGTGGACACCCTGGTGCTGGACACGGCCACCGCCGAATGGCTGCTCGGGTCGGGCAAGCCCGACTCGATCGACCTGGCCGAGCCGGCGTCGGCCTGACCCCTCGGCCTCCCTCGCCCGAGGCCCGGGCCGGTCGGCCCGGGCTCAGTCGGTGAACTCGCCGATCGCCGGCCCGGTGTCGGTCGCCGGACTCGCGGTGTGCCCGCGACGCAGCCGGAGCCGCCGCCGCCAGGTCGCCATCGGCGATGGCATCGTCTGGGTGACCGCGCTCGGGGTGGCCACCGTCGGGTCCGGGTCCTCCGGGGCCGGGGTGGGCCCGGCGGCGGCCGGCGGCTCGTCCGGCCGGGACAGGTCCACCCGGATGCCGGACGGGTCGGCCGCGATCTCCCGCAGCACCGGCAGGATCGCCTGCACCGGGGCGCGCTCACCGGGCGATTTCTCCAGCAGGGCCGCGATGGCGATGCCCAGCTCGCCGGCGTGCGGGTGCGGCGGCACCGGATCGTGCACGGTGGCGGTCACCGTCTCCAGGGGTGTCGCGCCGTGGAAGGGCGGCCGCCCCTCCACGCATGCGAACAGGGTGCAGCCCAGGCTCCACGCGTCCGCCGCCGGGCCGGCCGGTGACCCGGTGATCAGTTCGGGGGCGATGTAGGCCGGCGACCCCACCACCAGCCCGATCCCGGTCAGGGTAGTGTCCAGCCGCCCCCGCGCGGTCCCGAAGTCGGTCAGCTTCACCATGCCGTCGCCGCCGATGAAGATGTTCGCCGGCTTGACGTCCCGGTGCACGATGCCCCGGCTGTGCGCGGCGGCCAGCGCGGACGCAACGGCCACCCCGATCGTCGCCGCCTGCTCGGGCGTCATCCGGCCGATCGCGGCCAGGGTCCGGGCCAACGACCGGCCCTCCAGCAGTTCCATCACGATCACCGGGTCGGTGTCCGGCCCGGCCAGGATGTCGTACACGGTGACGATGTGCGGGTTGGTCAGTGCGGCGACCGCGCGCGCCTCCCGCAGCGTGCGCTCGCGCAGCTCGGCGGCCTCGACCGGGCCCATGTCGCGGGGGATGTCGATGCGCTTGAGGGCCACCCGGCGGCGCAGCAGCTGGTCCGTCGCCGCCCAGATGCTGCCGGTGGCACCGTGCCCCACCTGGGCGTCGAGGGCGTAACGACCGGCGATCGGTGCCGGATCCGCCGGGGGCGGGCCCGGATCCGCGGGCAGGGCCGGCGGGGCCGCGGGCGCCGGCGGCCCCGCCGGTTCGCCGGACTCCGGAAGCATGGGAACGGCCACCACGTCATTCTCCCGCCCTGGACCCCGTCGGGTGCGCAACTGCAGGCCACGTCACCCGCACCGGTGACGACCGCACGTCGATCCGATGACTTGACGCCGGACCGGCCGGGTGGTTGAGCCGACCTGCCGGCTTCGTCCGGCTATCGTGGGATGCCGCCCGCTCCTGCGTTCCGGCCGCCGCCGGACCCCGACCCGATCCCGACCCGATCCCGACCCGACCAGCCCGAAACGGACGTTCATGCTGAATTCCCTGGCCCGGTCCTCGGTGTCCAAGGTGATGGACCCGATCGGGCGCGGACTGCTCAAGGCCGGGCTCACCCCGGACGTCGTCACCGTCGTCGGCACCCTGGGTGTGGTGCTCGGCTCGGTGCTGCTGCTGGCCACCGGCCACCTGTTCGCCGGCACCATGGTGGTCACCTTTTTCGTGCTGTGCGATCTGGTCGACGGCGCGATGGCCCGGGCGCGGGGCTACGGCACCGACTTCGGCGTCGTGCTGGACGCCTCCTGCGACCGGATCGCCGACGGGGCCCTGTTCGGTGCGTTGACCTACTACGCGTTCGCCTCCGACCAGCGGGTGCTCGGCGTGGCCGCCCTGATCTGCCTGGTCAGCGGGCAGGTCATCTCCTACGTCAAGGCCCGGGCCGACAGCGTGGACCTGGCCATCGGCGGCGCGCTGGCCGAGCGGGCCGAACGCAACGTGCTCGGCCTGGTCGGCGCCGGCCTGGCCGGGCTGGGCGTGCCGTACGCGCTGGACGTGGCCCTGTGGCTGCTCGCCGCGGCCGGCCTGGTGACCGTCGTGCAGCGGCTGGTCCAGGTCCGCCGGGCCGCGATCAAGGCGGCCGCGGACCCCGGGCGGCGCAGCACCGGCCGGCCCGCGCTGTGACCGGGGCGGGCCCGGTCGACCGGCTGACCGATCTGGGGTTCGCCGCGGGCTGGTCGGCCGTCCGGGCGCTGCCGGAATGGGCCGCCGACCGGGCCTTCCGGGCCGCCGCGGACGTCGCGTACCGCCGGCGCGGCCCGGCGGTGATCCAGCTGGCCCGCAACCTGCGCCGGGTGCTCGGGCCGCGCGCCGACCCGCCGACCCTGGCCGCGGCGGTGCACGGCGGGATGCGCTCCTATGCCCGGTACTGGAAGGAGACGTTCCGGCTGCCGGCCATGGACCTGGACGCGGTGGCCGCCGCGGCCGACGCGACCACCGTCGGTGGGGAGCACATCGCCCGGGCCCGGCGGGAGGGCCGGGGTGTGGTCCTGACCGTGCCGCACGCCGGCAACTGGGACATCGCCGGCCTCTGGGTGACCCGTCACCACGGCCCGCTGACCACCGTCGTGGAGCGGCTGCGACCCGAGAGCCTGTACGACAAGTTCGTCGCCTACCGGCAGTCGCTGGGCATGGAGATCCTCCCGCTGACCGGCGGCGCGCCGCCGGCCCAGGTGCTGCGGGAGCGCCTGACGGCGGGCGGGATCATCGCCCTGGTCGGCGATCGGGACCTGTCGGCGAACGGCATCCCGGTTTCCTTCTTCGGTGAACCGGCCCGGTTCCCGGCCGGGCCGGCCATGCTGGCCGCCCTGACCGACTCGTACCTGTGCCCGACCGACCTGAGCTTCGTCGACGGCGGCTGGGTGCAGCACATCCACCCCCCGCTGGACCTGGCCGGGACCCGGCTCGCCGAGCAGGTGCGCTCGGGTGCCCAGCAGATCGCGGACATCTTCCAGGCCGGCATCGCCGCCCACCCGACCGACTGGCACATGCTGCAGCCGTTCTGGCCGGCCGACTTCCCGGCCGGGCATCCGGGTGCGGCGCCGGTACGGCTGCCGTCCCGGGGTGGCCGGGCGGCCGGTGCCGGTCCGTCGGCGGGTGCCGGTCCGGCGGCGGGCGTCGGCACCGGGGCCGGCGCGGGGAGCGCCGGAACCGGGGCCGGCGCGGGGAGCGCCGGATGAGGGTCGGCCTGGTCTGCCCGTACTCGTTCGACATCCCCGGCGGGGTGCAGGCCCACGTGGCCGATCTGGCCCGGACCCTGATCGGTCTCGGCCACCAGGTCAGCGTGCTGGCTCCGGGGGAGGACGACACCCCCACCGAGCTGCCCGAGTTCCTGGTCCCGGCCGGCCGGAGCATGCCGATCAAGTACAACGGCTCGGTCGCGCGGCTGTCCTTCGGCCCGGTGTCCTACACCCGGGTCCGGCGCTGGATCCGGGCCGGCCGGTTCGACGTGCTGCACGTCCACGAGCCGGTCGCGCCGAGCCTGTCGATGCTCGCCCTGATGGTCGCGGACGGGCCGATCGTCGCGACGTTCCACACCGCGAACCCGCGGTCGCGGATGCTGCTGGCGTTCCAGGGCATGCTGCAGCCGTTCCTGGAGAAGATCACCGGGCGGATCGCGGTGAGCGAGCTGGCCCGGCAGGTGCAGGTCGAGCACCTGGGCGGCGACGCGGTGATCATTCCCAACGGGGTCGACGTGCAGTTCTTCGCTCGGGCCGCCCCGTTGCCCGGGTACCCGCGGGCCGGCGGCACCATCGGCTTCATCGGCCGCTACGACGAGCCGCGCAAGGGCATG
>NZ_JBMDXT010000016.1:0-17747 GCF_048594475.1 Nakamurella sp.
TGCAGGGCGGCGTCTACAACACCCTGAACCGCGCGCTCGAGCTGCTCGGCCAGTCCGACGCGTTCGGCCCCACCCAGGTCCCGATCTACGTCATGAACGTGACCTACCCGGTGGTCGACTCCGAGATCCTCGACTTCTGCGCCGGTAAGCGCGCCGTGCTGCTGGTCGAGGAGGGGCAGCCGGACTACATCGAGCAGAACCTCAACGCGATCCTGCGGCGCGCCGGCTCCCCGGTCGCCCTGCACGGCAAGGACCTGCTGCCGGTGGCCGGTGAGTACACCACCACCGCCGTCACCCGCGGCGTCGACGAATTCCTCGCGAAACACCTGCCGGACCGCGAGCGCACCCGCCCGGCCCTGCTCCGGCCGGCCGACGACCCGGCCAGTCCGTTCGCGACCCGGGTCGACGCGTCGGCGATCAAGGCCCGCCCGCCCGGGCTGTGCACCGGCTGCCCGGAACGGCCGATCTTCAGCGCGCTGAAGCTGGCCGAGAAGGAGACCGGCAAGAAGCACCACGTCAGCGCGGACATCGGCTGCCACCTGTTCGCCATCAACGAGCCGTTCAACCTCGGCGCCACCACCATGGGCTACGGGCTCGGCTCGGCGGGGGCGGCGGCGCTGAACTCCAAGTCGGCCGACCGCCGCACCGTCGCCGTCATGGGCGACGGCGGGTTCTGGCACAACGGGTTGACCAGCGGCGTCGGCAACGCGGTGTTCAACGAGAACGACCAGTTGCTGCTGGTGGTCGACAACGCGTACAGCGCGGCGACCGGCGGTCAGGACGTGCTCTCGTCCAAGGCCGACAACCAGCTGCGCTCCACCCAGCATCCGATCGAGAAGGCCGTCCGCGGCGTGGGTGTCACGTGGGCGAAGACCGTCACCGACACGTACAAGATCGCCGAGCTGCGCGACCTGCTGGTCACCGCGCTGACCACCAAGACCAAGGGCCCCAAGGTCGTCGTCGCGCAGTCCGAGTGCCAGCTCAACAAGCAGCGCCGCGAGAAGCCGTTGCGGCAGAAGGCGATCAAGGAGGGCAAGCGGGTCGTCAAGGAACGGTTCGGCGTCGACGCGGAGACCTGCACCGGTGACCACGCCTGCATCCGGGTGTCCGGTTGCCCGTCGCTGACCATCGCGCCGAACCCCGACCCGATGCGCACCGACCCGGTCGCCACCGTACTCGACTCCTGCGTCGGCTGCGGGGTCTGTGGCGCCAACGCCCACGCGGCGTCGCTGTGCCCGTCGTTCTACCGGACCGACACGGTCATCAACCCGACCGCGGTCGACCGCGCCCGGTCCGTCATCCGCAAGGGCTGGACCAGGGCCCTGTCTTCCGGGGTCGAGTCCCGGGCCGCACAGTACGAGGTGGCGTCATGACCAGCAGCTGGAACAGCGGCCGTCGGCCGATCACCATCGCCATCCTGGCCATGGGCGGCGAGGGCGGCGGGGTGCTGGCCGACTGGATCGTCGCCGTCGGGCAGCAGGCCGGCTGGTACGCGCAGAACACCTCGGTCGCCGGAGTCGCCCAGCGCACCGGGGCGACCGTCTACTACGTGGAGCTGTACCCGCCGTCGGCCGTCCCCGCCGGCGAGAAGGCCCGCAGCCAGCCGGTTCTGAGCCTGTTCCCGACGCCGGGGGAGGTCGACGTCGTGATCGCCTCCGAGTTGATGGAGGCCGGCCGGGCCGTGCAGCGCGGGTTCGCCACCCCGGACCGCACCACGCTGATCGCGTCGACCAACCGGGTCTACTCGATCGACGAGCGGATCACGCTCGGCGACGGCCGGGCCGACAGCGGGGCGTTGCTGGCCGCCGCGGAGGCCGGGGCCAAGCGACTCGTCTCGGCCGACTTCATGGCTCTGGCCACGAAGGCCGGCAGCGTCATCAGCGCCTCGCTGTTCGGGGCACTGTCCGGGTCGGCCGCGCTGCCGTGCCCGCGGAAGGACTTCGAGGCCGCGATCACGGCCTCGGGCAAGGGTGTCGAAGCGTCGCTGCGGGCGTTCGCCGCCGGCTACGAGGCGGCCACCGCGCCGCCGCCCGCCCCGGCCAAGCGCGGCAACGGTCCCGTCGCCCTGACGCTGAAGCCCCGCCGTCCGGTCGACCCGGCCGAAGCGGCCGCGCAGTCCGAGGAGCAGCGGCGACGGGAGATCGCGGCGAAGGACCCGGGCCGTCTGGTCGGCCCCGCCCTACAGGCGCACGCCCGACGGGTGGCCGAACAGTTCCCGGTCGCCGCGCGCGACATGCTGCTGCTCGGCTGCGTCCGCACGGCCGTCTACCAGGACACCGCCTACACGGACCGGTATCTCGACCGGGTCGCGCGGATCGCCGCGCTGGAGCCGGACGCCGTCGGTGAGGCCCGCCTGACCGTCGAGGCGGCCCGGCACGTCGCCCTGTGGATGACGTACCAGGACACCATTCACGTCGCCCACCAGAAGATCCGTCGTCAGCGGATCGCCGGCGTGCGCGACGAGGCCGGGGCGAAGAAGGGCCAGATCGTCGACGTCCGCGAGTACCTGCACCCGCAGGTCGAGGAGATCACCGACACCCTGCCCACCGCGCTCGGGCGTCGGCTGTCCCGGTCTCGCGTTTTCGCGAAGGTCGTCGGCAAACTGACCCGCAACGGCATCACCGTCAACACCACCGGCACCGTCGGGTTCTCGTTGCTGTGGGCGATGTCCCGGTTCCGCCCGCTGCGGCCGCGGTCCTATCGCTTCGCGCGGGAGCAGGAGGCGATCGAGGCCTGGTTGGACCGCGCCGTCCGGGTCGGTCAGGACGATCCGGCGCTGGCCCGCGAGGTCATCGAGTGCCAGCGGGTGCTCAAGGGCTACGGCGCCACCCACGAGCATGGCCGGGAGAGTTTCGGTCTGCTGATGGACGCCGTCGACCGGCTCTCCGCCGGGCCGATCCCGCCGGCGGCCGCCGCCCGGGTGCGGCAGCTGCGCGACGCGGCGCTGGTCGACGAGGACGGCGCCGCCCTGCGGGCGGCCCTGGCGCAGGAGGCCGGCGTTGGCCGCAGCGGGCTGGTCGCGGTCGGCTGACCGCCGGCCCGCGACCGGCCACGCAAACCCGGCGATCGGCGCGAGTCCGGCGATCCGCGCGAACCCGGCGATCCGCGAGTCCCGCGCCCGCGCGCCGACTTGCCCCTTTCGGCCCTCTGAACCGATTCAGAAGGCCAAAGGTGGCAAGTCGCTCGCCGGCCAGCCGCTCTCGCCGGGCCGCCGTCGGCTGATCGACGAGGTCGGGACGATCAGGCCGGGACGAAACGCAGCCGTTGGCCCGGACGCAGCTGCCCGGCCCGGTCGATGTCGTCGTCGACCACGACGGCGACCACCGGGTAGCCGCCGGTCAGCGGATGATCGGCCAGGAACAGCACCGGCTGCCCGCTCGGCGGCACCTGGATGGCCCCGAGAACCAGACCCTCACTGGGCAGCTCGCCCGGCCGGGCCCGGGTCAGGACGGTCCCGTCGCCGTCCGGGCGGTCGAGGCGCAGCCCGACCCGATTGCTCTGCGGCGACACCTGCCACGACCCGGTGGTCAGCGCGGCCGGATCGGTGAACCAGTCGTCGCGGGGCCCGAACAGCACCCGCAGCACCGAGGTCGCCTCGCCCGGTGGCGCGGCCGCCGGCACCGGGCCGGTGCCCCGGCTCGTTCCCACCGCGAGCCGGTCGCCCGCGGCCAGGGGGGCCGGACCCAGCCCGGCGAGGGTGTCCGTGCTGGCCGAGCCGAGGGTGAGCGGGACGTCGACACCCCCGGCCACGGCCAGGTAACTGCGCAGCCCGGTGCGGGGTACCCGCAGGCGCAACGACCGGCCGGCCGCCAGGACCAGCGGGGTGTCGTGGGCGACCGGGTCCCCGTCCACGTCGGCGGGGGCGGGGGCGCCGGTGATCACCGCCGTCACCTCGTGCTCGACCCGGATCACCAGGCCGCCCAGGGTGACCTCGATCGCGGTGGCCCCGGCGGCGTTGCCGACCAGCTGGTTGGCCCGGGCGTGCGCGGCCCGGTCGGCCGGACCCGACCGCCCGACGCCGTCGGCGGCGTGCCCGAACCGGCCGGCGTCCTGGAGCAGGGCCAGCGGCCCCGGCCGCACGACCGTGAGCATCGCATCCGGCCCCGTCGCCGTCGGGCGGGTGCTCACGGGCGGGCTCCGGCGACCCGGAAGCGGACCCGGCGGCCGGGCCGGATCGCGGCGGGCGGTTCCGCCGTCTCGTCCCACAGCCGTGCGGTGGTGTGCCCGATCAGCTGCCAGCCGCCGGGGGATTCGCGGGGGTAGACCGCGGAGTACTCGCCGGCCAGCGCGACCGACCCGGCGGGCACCCGGGGCCGGGACTGCGGGTGCCGGGCCACCCGCAGCCGCGGGTCGCCGCCGATCAGGTAGGCGAAGCCCGGGGCGAAGCCGACGAAGGCGGCCTGCCAGGGGGTTCCGGTGTGCGTCGCGATCACCTCGGCCACGGTCAGTCCGGTACTCGCGGCGACCTCGGCCAGGTCGGGCCCGTCGTACACCACCGCGATCTCCAGGTCGTCCGGCGCGGTCACGCCGGAGCCCGCGGGCGGGCCGCCGGTTGTCGCGCCGCCGGTTGTCGCGTCATCGGCCCTTGCGCTGCCGGTTGTCGCGCTGCCGGTCACGGCGAGCACGCGCCGCCCCAGCGCGGTCAGGTCGGTGCCGCGGGCGACCCGGATCAGCACGGTGGCGGCGGCCAGGACCAGGTCATCGACCTCGTGCAGGTCCGCGGCCGCCAGGGCGGCGGCGACCGCGAGGGTGCCGGCCGGGTCGCCGGTCTCGAGCAACAACGCCCGGTCGCCGGCCCGGCGCAACCGCGGCGTCATCGCCACCCCCGGGATCGACGGGCCGGTTCCGGTCCTCCCGTGGCCCGGTGGACGACCGGAACTGGCCCCTCGAACCGCCCGGTGCACCCCGCCCGGCCCGCGTTCACGCGAAGGCTCCGACGGTGACCCCGGCCGCCTCCAGCGCGGCCCGAACCCGGCGGGCCAGCTCGACCGCCCCGGGGCCATCGCCGTGCACGCAGATGCTGTCGGCGGCGACGGCGACGTCGGTGCCGTCCACGGCGGCGATGACCCGGTCGGTGACCAGCCGCACCATCCGCTCCGCCACCAGGTCCGGGTCGTGCAGGGTGGCGCCCGGCTCGCGACGGGACACCAGGGTGCCCTGCGGGGTGTAGGCGCGGTCGGCGAACGCCTCCCGCACCGTCCGCAGCCCGGCCGCCGCGGCCAGCTCCAGGACGGCCGACCCGGGCAGCCCGACCACGGCCAGGCCCGGGTCGACCACCCGCACCGCCTCGACCACCGCGGCGGCCTGGTCCCGGTGATGCACGATCGCGTTGTACAGGGCGCCGTGCGGCTTGACGTAGCGGACCGTGGTGCCGGCCGCCGCGGCCAGGGCCTGCAACGCACCGATCTGATAGACCACGTCGGCGACCAGGTCGGCCGGCTCGACGTCGATGAACCGCCGGCCGAACCCGGCCAGGTCGCGGTAGCCGACCTGCGCCCCGACCGTCACCCCGTGCCGCGCGGCGGCGCCGCAGGTGTCACGTAGGGTCCGCGGATCTCCCGCGTGGAAGCCGCAGGCCACGTTCGCGCTGGTGATCAACGGCATCAGCGCGGCGTCGTCACCGAGCGTCCAGCGCCCGAACGACTCGCCGACGTCGCTGTTGAGGTCGATCACGGGCACGGCCCCTCCCTCCGAGGATGCCGGGCCATCCTACGGACGCCCCACCTCCCTCGGCCGCCCTGACCCGCGCGGATCAACGACGCCGGCGCGGATCAACTCACGCGAAATGGTGCGCGTGGGGCAGGAGTCGCCGATTTCGTCCGCGCAGGGATCCACACGGCAGGTGTGGACAGTCGCGCGGATCAACTGGCCCGAAATGGTGCGCGTGGGACAGGAGTCGATGAGTTCGGCCGCGCCGCGGTCGTTGATCCGCGCGGGGAAGGCGCGCCGGGTGGAGGGCCGGCCGGGGGTGGGTCAGCGGTCCGCGGCGGCGGGGGAGGGGGTGCGGTCGCGGGCGGCGAGGGCGGCCATGGCGGCGGCCACCACGACGAAGGCGACCAGGCAGAGGGTGGCCTGGCTGATGACGCCGAACAGGTTGAAGAATTTGGTCGTGCACACGTAGGAGGTGCCGCACTGCTGGATCCCGAGCGGGATGACGTTCCAGTGCACCAGTTGCTGGAACAGCGCCACCGGCAGCCCGATCACCAGGAACGGCACCGTGTACCGCCAGGCGCCGGTGTCCCGGGTGACGATCCCGCTACCGATGACGAGGAACAGCGCCAGCATCAGCATGCGGTTGAGCCAGCACAGCGACGACGCCTGGTACCCGGCGATCTCGAAGAAGTAGACACTCGCCCCGAACGCGGCCAGGGCCATCCCGGCCCCGACCCACATCGAAGCCGGCACGGCGGCTTTCGTCGGAACGGCGGACGGGTGCAGGGTTGCGCTCACGGTTCCCGACGCTACGGCCGGGCGCGGCTCGCCGACAGCCCGGAACGAACCGTGTGGAAGGGCCTTTCGACTCTGGTCGGACGGTCAGACCAGCCACTCGTTCAGCAGCGCGACGGCCAGCGCGGCATCCCCGAAGTTGCTCTGCGCGGACGTGATGGTGACCGACGCCGACTTGTTGCCCGGCAGCGAGATGATCTTGGCCGAGTAGAACCCGTCCTGATCGATCACCTCCTTCCAGCCGACGCCGTCGATACCTCGGGAATCGAACAGCGAGCCACCGGTCTGGTCCACGTTGTTCCCGGTCGCCATCGCGAACCGCAGGAAGGCCTGCCCGTCCGGCACCCGGCCGTCGCCCGGGACCGGCCCGACCAGGGTGCAACTCGACGAGTCCGGGGGGTCGTCGGATTGCGTGAGCGGGACGCCGGCGACGGCCGACAACCGATCGATCCGCAGTTCCTTGCACAAGGTGTCGGCGACACCGACGACGTCGGTGTCGCTGCGAGGGCTGGTCAGGAAGGAGAAGGCGGCGCCGCCGGCGAGCACGACGCCGGCGCCCACCACCCACGGCCAGCGGCGACGGCGGCCGGCTGCGGGCATGCGGACTCCTCGGTGATCGGCGTCGGGTCGCCCGATTGTCGCAGGTGCCGGCCGCGGTCGGATAGGGGAAACTGCCCGGATGGCCGATTCACTTCCCGATCTCGACCCGTTTCCCGACGACTGGCAGACCGCCCTGTGCATCGCCGCCCACCCCGACGACCTGGAGTACGGCACCGCCGGCGCGGTCGCGGCCTGGACCCGGGCCGGCAAGACGGTCACCTACCTGCTCGTGACCTCCGGCGAGGCCGGCATCGACGGTCTGGACCCGGCCGAGTGCGGGCCGGTGCGCGAGGCGGAGGAGCTGGCCGGCGCGGCCGAGGTCGGCGTCGACACCGTCGAGTTCCTCGGCCATCCCGACGGGGTGGTCGAGTACGGGCTGTCGCTGCGGCGGGATCTCGCCCGGGCCATCCGGCGACGGCGACCGGATGTGGTCGTCGCATCCAACCCCGACCCTCGGCCGGCCTGGGGCGGCATCGACTACGCCGACCACCGCGCGGTCGGTCTGGCCGCGGTCGACGCGACCCGGGACGCCGGCAACCGCTGGGTCTTCCGGGATCTGGCCGCCGAGGGACTCGACCCCTGGAAGGTGCGCTACACCGCGCTGGCCGCCTCGCCCCGGGCGACCCATGCGGTCGACGTCACCGACACCATCGAGGCGAGCGTGGCCTCGCTGAACGCGCACCGCCGCTACCTGGAGGGACTGGGCGAGCACGCGCCGGACGTCGACGGCATGCTCCGCGGCTTCGCGACGATGCACGCGCCGCGGTTCGGCGGCCGGCTCGCGGTGGCGTTCGAGCTGCTGTCCTGACCCGATCGGCCTCGGCCGGCCAACCGGCCACCGCGGTCAGCCGCGCAGGGCCCGCACCGCCAGCTCGACGTCGGCGGGGGTCGAGTAGAGGTGGAACGCGACCCGCACCCGGCCGGCCCGCATGCCGAAGCGCACCCCGGCCGCGTGCAGCCGGGCGACGGCGGCCTCGTCCGCGGGCACGCTGACGATCGCCGAGTTCGACGGCGGCTGATCCAGCGCGGTCAGGAACGAATTGGCCAGACCGACGTTGTGGGCGCCGATCTCGGCCACTCCGACCTCGGTCAGCAACCGCAGCGCGGGTGCGGTGCCGACCCAGCAGTGCCAGGCCGGGGAGATGTCGAAGCGGCGGGCGTCGCCGGCCAGCCGCAGCGGCAGGCCGTAGTACGAGTCGTGCACCGACTCGCCGGCGAACCAGTTGGCGGCCAGCGGGATCAGCCGCGACGCGACGCCCGGATGGCGGCCGGACAGGTCGGGGTGCAGAACCAGGAAGCCGGTGCCGCGTGGGCTGCACAGCCACTTGTACGCGGTGCCGACCAGCACGTCGACGGCATTCGCGTCGACGGGCAGCCAGCCGGCGGCCTGGGTCACGTCCACGACCGTCAGCGCGCCCACCGCCCGGGCGGCGGCGGAAATGGCGGCGTCGCCGGCCACCTCGCCGGTCGCGGACTGCACGGCCGACCACGCGACGACGTCCACGCCGGCGGTGATCGCCTCGACGAAGCCGTCCACCGGGGCCGTGCGGACGGTGACGCCGCGCCCGGCGTGGACCGCCCACGGGAACACATTGGAGGTGAACTCGACGTCCGGCACCAGGACGGTGGCCCCGTCCGGCACGGCCGCGCCGACCGGCGCCAGCAGCTGGGACACCGACGCCCCGGTGGCCACCGCCGCCGGCTCGACCCCGACGAGACCGGCGAACAGCGCGCGGGACTCGTCGACGGCGTCCGCCCAGCTCTCCCAGCTGGTCCGGCCACCGCGCCAGTCGGCCAGGGCCCGCTGCAGGGCCTCCCACGCCGGGCGGGGCGGCAGCCCGTACGAGGAGGTGTTGAGGTAGCCCGGTTCCGCGTCCCAGAAATCGGCCGCGGCCGCCACCGTCGTCGTCATGGCCTCAGCCTACGAACCCCCCGGGACGGACGTCGGAACGAGGTCTCAGGGGACGAACGTCGTCAGATCACGCCAGCTCAGCCGCCGTCCGCGCCGGATCGGGGCCGGTCCCCCGGTGGCCGGGTAGCCCAGACACACGATCATGTCGGGCCGCAACCCGTCCGGCAGGTGCAGCGCCGCCGCCACCGCCGCCTTGCTGAACGAGGTCACCGGACCGGCGCCGACGCCGATCGCGTGCGCAGCCAGCATCAGCGTGGCGGCCGCCGTCCCGACGTCGATCCAGGGGCCGGGCACGTCCGGCCGGAACCCGAAGTCCGCGGCCAACGCCCGGTCGGTGCAGATGACGATGGCGGCGGTCGGCCGGGCGATCATGCCCGGGGAGACCATCCGCAGCACGTGCAGGGTGCCTGGGTGGTCGGTGGCGACGAACCGTTGCAGGTGCCGGTTCCCGGCACTGGGGGCCCACCGCCCGGCATCCAGGATCGTCTCCAGGTCGGCTCTGGACACCGGCCGGTCGCTCATCGCGCGGACCACCCGCCGGCTGCGGATCGCGGCCAGGACGGGGTTCACGACGCGAACCGGTCGGTCAGCAGCACCGCCAGCAGCCGGCAGACCTCGTCGAGCCGGGCGACGTACTCCTCCCGGCCCGCCTTCGGGACGGCCAGTTCGGGCAGCGCCTCCAGCGGGCCGGCGACGAACGCGGCGGTCGCGTCGGACGAGCGGGCCGCGATGGCCTCGCCCAGGCGCCGGGCGGCCGTCAGCAGGCGCAGCGGCCCGTACTCCGCGGCCTCGTCGACCTGCGTGCGGGCGCTGGTGACCAGGTAGGCGAGCAGCTCGAGGGCCTCGTCCTCGGTGAGCACCCCGCTCCTCTCCACGGTCATCTCGCGACCCCGCCGAGCACGCGGGTCAGGGTGGCCAGCAGGTCGGGCACGTCGTCGCGGGGGACCACCGCCTGGATCAGGGTGAAGCCGGGCGGCCCGGCCAGCGCGGCGCGCAGCTCGCCGGCCGTGCTTACCCGGGCCACGGTCGCGCCGGTCGCGCCGAACGCCGCCGGCAGCGCGGTCCAGTCCCACCGGGCGATGTCGTTGTAGGGCTCGTCCGGACCGTGGATGGCCCGTTCGATCGTGTACCCGTCGTTGTCGACGACCAGCACGATCACCGGCAGGCCCAGGCGCAGCACGGTGGACAGTTCGGTCCCCGTCATCTGGGCGGCCCCGTCACCGACGAGCAGCACGCCACGGCGGCCCGGGGCCGCGGTGCAGGCGCCGAGCAGCGCGGGCAGCGTGTAGCCGATGGACGCCCACAGCGGTTGCCCGACGAAGGTGACCCCGGCCGGGATCGGGTGCGGCGCCATCCCGTAGAACGACGTGCCCTGCTCGGCCAGCACGATGTCGCCGGCGCGCAGCGAATCGGCCACCTCCTGCCACAGCCCGGCCTGGCTCAGCGGTTCGCCGTCCGCCGCCGGCGGGCCCGGGTCGACCGCCGGGGCCGCGGGCAGCGCGACCGCGGGCCGGGAAGCGACCAGCGGGGCGAGCGCGGCCAGCGCATCGGCCAGCTCGACCGGGGCGAAGACGGCCGGCCCGACGGCGGCCGCGCGGGCGCCGAGGTCGATCGTCCGGGACCGGGTGATCCGCTGGGTGAACAGGCCGGAGTTCAGATCGGTGAACTGGACGCCGGCCAGGATCAGCGCGGCGGCGTCCTCGACCGCCCGACGGGTCGCTTCGCCGCTGCCGGCCGCCCCCGAATAGGTGCCGGCAAAGCCCGGTGCCGACTCGTCGACCAGGCTCTTGGCCCACGGGGTGACCGCGTGCGGCACCCCGGCGGCGAGCACCTCGGCCAGCGCGCCGGCGGCGCCGAAGCGGTGCACCAGCAGGCCGGCGAGCACGCCGATCCCGCCCCGGTCGGGGGCCTGGTCGAGCAGCCGGGGGGCGGGGTCGGCGACGCCGGCCAGTGCCTCCGGGTCGGTGCCGTCGGTCGGCGGTGGCAGCGGCACGCTCGCCCGGTCGACCGGCGCCTGGGCGACGTCCGCCGGCACCAGCAGGTAGCCGGGCAGGCGCTCGTCGCGGACCCGCGCGAGCACCCGGTCGATCTCGACGAGCGCGTTCTGCTCGGTCAACGCGGCCCGCGCACAGGTGATGTCGGCGTGCATCGCGGCGAAGTGGCCGAACTCGCCGTCGCCCAGGGTGTGGTGCAGCGGCCGGTGCTGGGTCTGCTTGGCCAGCGCGGGCGAGCCGACGACATGCACGACCGGCACGTGCTCGGCGTAGCTGCCGGCGATCGCGTTGATCGCGCTCAGCTCGCCGACGCCGAAGGTGGTGCACAGCGCGCCGATCCCGCGCAGCCGGGCGTACCCGTCGGCCGCGTAGCCGGCGTTGAGTTCGTTGGTGGTGCCGGTCCAGGTCACCGACGGGTGGTGCGCGATGTGGTCGAGCAGGCCGAGGCTGTAGTCGCCGGGCACGCCGAAGACCCGGTCGACCCCGAGCTCGGCCAGCCGGTCGACCAGGTGGTCGGCGACGGTGTAGGAGTCCACGGCGCCAGTCAAACAGACCGGGCCGGTCTACTCGTCGCTGCTGGGCACGGCCGGGCCGAGCAGGTCGTCGGCGTCGACGATCCGGTAGGCGTAACCCTGTTCGGCCAGGAAGCGCTGCCGGTGCGCGGCGTACTCGGTGTCCAGGGTGTCCCGGGAGACGATCGAGTAGAAGTGGGCCTGCCGCCCGTCACCCTTGGGTCGCAGCAGGCGGCCCAGCCGCTGCGCCTCCTCCTGGCGGCTGCCGAACGTGCCGGAGACCTGGATGGCGACGGTCGCGTCGGGCAGGTCGATCGAGAAGTTGGCGACCTTGGACACCACCAGGGTCTTGAGCTCGCCGGCCCGGAACGCGTCGAACAGCCGCTCCCGCTCGGCGTTGCGGGTGGAGCCCTGGATGACCGGCGCCTGCAGTTCCTCGCCCAGCTCCTCCAGCTGGTCCAGGTAGGCGCCGATGACCAGCGTCGGTTCGCCCGGGTGCCGGTCCAGCACGCTGCGCACCACCGGGAGCTTGGTCCGGGCGGTGGAGGCGATCTTGTACCGCTCCTCGGGTTCGGCCGTGGCGTAGACCAGCCGCTCGTGATCGGTCAGCGTGACCCGCACCTCGGTGCACTCGGCCGGGGCGATCCAGCCCTGCGACTCGATGTCCTTCCAGGGGGCGTCGTACCGCTTCGGTCCGATCAGGGAGAACACGTCGCCCTCCCGCCCGTCCTCGCGGACCAGGGTGGCGGTCAACCCGAGGCGGCGGCGCGATTGCAGGTCGGCGGTCATCCGGAACACCGGCGCCGGCAGCAGGTGCACCTCGTCGTAGATGACCAGGCCCCAGTCGCGGGAGTCGAACAGGTCCAGGTGGCGGTACTGGCCGCCGGACTTGCGGGTCATCACCTGGTACGTCGCGATGGTGACCGGGCGGATCTCCTTGCGCTCGCCGGAGTACTCGCCGATCTCCTCCTCGGTCAGGCTCGTCCGGTGCAGCAATTCCCGCTTCCATTGCCGGCCGGAGACGGTGTTGGTGACCAGGATCAGCGTGGTCGCCTGGGCCTTGGCCATCGCCGCCGCGCCGACCAGCGTCTTGCCGGCCCCGCAGGGCAGCACGACGACACCGGATCCGCCGTCCCAGAACCCGTCGACGGCGGCGGCCGGGTAGGAGCGCAGCTGCCAGTCACCGGTGTCCAGGGCGATCGGGTGGGCCTCGCCGTCGACGTAGCCGGCCTCGGCCTCGGCCGGCCAGCCGACCTTGAGCAGCTGCTGCTTGAGGTGCCCGCGCTGCGACGGGTGGACGACCACGGTGTCCTGGTCGATACGGGCGCCGAGCATCGGCGAGATCTTCTTGTGCCGCAGGATCTCCTCCAGCACCGCCCGGTCCCGCGCGGTGAGGATCAGCCCGTGCGCCGGGTGCGACTGCAGCACCAGCCGGCCGTACCGGCTCATCGTGTCCACGACGTCGACCAGCAGCGCCTGCGGCACCGGGAACCGGGACCAGCGGACCAGCGCGTCCACGACCTGCTCGGCGTCGTGCCCGGCGGCCCGCGCGTTCCACAGGGCCAGCGGGGTGATCCGGTAGGTGTGCACGTGTTCGGGGGAGCGTTCCAGCTCGGCGAACGGGGCGATGTTGGCCCGCGCGGCCGGAGCGTCCGGGTGGGACACCTCCAGCAGCAGCGTCTTGTCGGACTGGACGATCAGCGGTCCGTCGGTCACGGGCGATTCCTTCACACGACTGGGTTCGGCTCGCCCGGCCGTGGTGGCCGGCCGGACGAGGCACAACCCATCAAGTGTGCCCGAACCGCCGGCCGGCCCCCCGGGCCGCGGCCCGTTCCGCGCGGATCAACAACCCGGGCGCGGCCGAACTCGTTTACTCGGGTCCCACCCGTCACATCCGGTGTCAGTTGATCCGCGCAGGCGCAGTTGATCCGCGCGGGTCCCGGTGCGGGTATCGGCCTCCGCGATCACCCGATCAGGTCGAGCACCCGCTTGGTCTTGGCGATCCGGGTGAGCAGCCCACCGGCCACGCCCGACACCGCGGCCCAGCCGGTCGTCCGGACCGCCGTGCGGGGGGTGTTCGCGGCCAGTGTGGACAGCCCCCATGACGTGGTCGAGGCCACCGCGGCGGCGCCCCGCCGGCTGGCCGCCACGGCCGCGGTCACGCCGGCGGCGGCCCCGCCGACCAGGCCCAGCGACACCAGCCGGCCCCGCCGGCTGTCCGGGTCGATCTGCAGCGCGCTGAGCAGCACGTCGGCGGTGTTGATCGACGCGGCCAGGCTGGTCCAGCCCAGCAGCATCCCGTTGCTGCCCGTCGCGAGCCGGGCCTGGGCGGTCGGCTCCACCCGCTGGAGCGCGACGTGCGCGGCCCCGGCGGCGGCGACGATCCCCCACAGGATCGGCGGCGTCGCCCGGTAGCGGCCCGACTGGGCCACCCACTCCCAGAGCGCGTTGCCGGCCGCGGCCGTCGCCAGCCACCAGCCGGCCTGCCGGGACGCCGGTGCGGTCCGCTGCGTCGGCAGTGCCTGCACGACGGCGGTGGCGGCGGACCCGGTGAAGATCGGGCCCCACACCCCGAAGGCCCAGTCCGGCGGGGTCACGATGCTCGGAGTGTCCTTCGAGACCTCACCGACCGGACGCTGTCCGAGCAGCGGCCCGATCACCGGGACCACCACCTGCGCGGCTGTCGCGGCGAGCAGGGCGCCGGTGCGGAACCGGTCGCCGCCGGTGGCCGGCCGGCGGATCGGTACCACGGTGGAGCCGTTCAGTGAGCTCACGTCTTCTCCTTCGTCCCGGGACTGTCGGACCAGTGTGCTTTCTTGATCCGGAGGACTACCGCGGCCGGTGCCCGAACCGATGATTTCTCGGCGGATCGGCCGTCAAACACACGACATGGCCGGCGGCCACGGGAACGGCGAAGGGGACAGGCGATGAGCGCAACGGACGCGGCGGTGGACGCACCCGTCCGGCGGGCCACCACCGGTGACTGGGTCGGCCTGTCCGTGCTGGCCCTGGCCTGCCTGATGTACGTCATGGACCTGACCGTCCTGCACCTGGCGTTGCCCCAGATCAGTGAGCAGCTGGCGCCGTCCAGCGCCCAGCTGCTCTGGATCATCGACGTCTACGGGTTCATGGTCGCCGGGGCGCTGGTCACCATGGGTACCCTGGGCGACCGGATCGGACGCCGGCGACTGCTCATGATCGGGGCCGTCGGCTTCGGGCTCACCTCGATCTTGGCGGCGTTCGCCACCACGCCGGAGATGCTGATCCTGTCCCGCGCCCTGCTCGGCCTGGCCGGTGCGACGCTGGCGCCGTCCACCCTGTCCCTGATCTTCCACATGTTCGCCGACCCGCGGCAGCGGTCGGTCGCCATCGGCATCTGGATCGGGGCGTTCTCGGCCGGCAGCGCGATCGGGCCGGTGCTCGGCGGGCTGGTGCTCGAGCACTTCTGGTGGGGCGCGGTGTTCCTGCTCGCCCTCCCGGTCATGGTGGCACTGCTGATCCTCGGTCCGATCGTGCTGCCGGAATACAAGGATCCGAACGCCGGCCGGCTCGACCTGCTCTCCGTCGGGCTGTCGGTCGTCGCGGTGCTGGCGGTCATCTTCGGGCTCAAGGAGATCGCGCAGGACGGCGTCGCCTGGCTGCCGGTCGTGCTGATCGCGGCCGGCCTGCTGATCGGCTGGCGCTGGGTGCGCCGGCAGAAGCGCCTGGCCGACCCGATGATCGACGTCGGGTTGTTCCGGATCGGCTCGTTCCGCACGGCGCTGGCCGTCAACTTCCTGGCCGTGTTCATCTCGGTGGGCTACTTCCTGTTCCTGGCCCAGTACCTGCAGCTGATCCTCGGGCTGTCCCCGCTGCAGTCGGGGTTGTGGTCGCTGCCGTCGGCCGCCGGCTTCATCGTCGGTTCGCAGCTCGGCCCGCGGATCGTGCGGCGGGTGCAGCCCGCGCTGGTCATCGCGGTGGGGCTGGGCCTGACGGCGGTGGGTCTGGGTCTGCTCACCCAGATCGGCGTGACCGGCGGCCTGTGGGTGATCGTCACCTCGTCGGTCGTCATCTCGCTCGGGCTCGGGCCGGTGTTCGGGCTCACCACGGAGCTGATCGTCGGCACCGCCCCGCCGGAGAAGGCGGGTGCCGCGTCCGGCATCTCGGAGACGGCGGCCGAACTGGGCGGTGCGCTGGGCATCGCGATCCTGGGCAGCGTGGGGGTGGCGATCTACCGGTCGCAGCTGGCGGCCGGCCTGCCCGCCGGGCTGCCGTCCCAGGCGGCCGACGCGGCCAAGGACACCCTGGGCGGCGCGGTGGTGGTCTCGTCCACGCTCCCGCCGGCGGAGGGCGCAGCGGTGTTCGACGCCGCCGCGAACGCGTTCGTGACCGGCCTGCGGGTGGTCAGTGCGGTGGCCACGGTGATCGCGGTGATCATCGCGGTCGTCTCCTGGTTCGCGCTGCGCCGGCCGCGGCCGACGGTGGCGGTCCCGGCCGCCGATGGCGTGGTCGTACCGGGTACCCCCGACGGCGCCCCCGGTGCCGGTGCCGGTGCCGGTGCCGACCCGGATCCGGCGGTGGCCGGGCCGGACGGGCGGCTGTGCGGCGCCGACTGCTGAGAACGAGCGGCCGTTGCGGCCGGGCGGGCATCGCCGGCCCGTCAGCCCGGGCGTTGCCGCGGGAACGCCGACGGAGCCACCGGGCTGATCAACTCGGCAGATCGTGTCCGAGATGGCGGGTGCGGTGCCGAATTGATCAGCCCCGGGTCGGGCGCAGTCCGGCGGGTCCGGTGCGGCGGGACGTTCCCGCGGGAACGTCCGGCGGAACGGTGCCGCGGGAACGTTCCGTCGCGGGCGGTCAGTCGGTGCGGGTTTCGGTGCGGTCGCCGGACCAGAGGGTGTGGTAGGTGCCGGGTCGGTCGGTGCGGTGGTAGGTGTGGGCGCCGAAGTAGTCGCGTTGGCCTTGGATAAGGGCGGCGGGCAGTCGTTCGGAGCGCAGGCCGTCGTAGTAGGACAGGGCGGCGGCGAAGCCGGGGGTGGGGATGCCGGCGGTCGCGGCGCCGGCGACGACCCGCCGCCAGGCGTCCTGGGCGTGGGTGATCGCGTCGGTGAAGTACGGGGCGAGCAGCAGCGAGGCCGGCAGTTCGGACACGGCGGTGTTGTCGTAGGCCTCGGTGATGCGGTTGAGGAATTTGGCGCGGATGATGCAGCCGCCCCGCCAGATCCGGGCGACCGCGCCGACGTTGATGTCCCAGCCGTACTCGGCGGCGCCGGCGAAGATCTCGTCCAGGCCCTGGGCGTAGGCGACGATCTTGGACGCGTACAGCGCGATCCGTACGTCCTCGACGAACGTGTCCACGTCGGTGATGGCCCAGGTGCCGTCCGGGCCGGGCAGTTTGCCGTGCGCGGCGGCGCGTTGCGCGGTGGCCGAGGACAGGCCGCGGGCGAACACGGCCTCGGCGATGCCGGAGACCGGCACGCCCAGGTCCAGCGCGGTCTGCACGGTCCAGGTGCCGGTGCCTTTCATGCCGGCCGCGTCGACGACGACGTCGATGAACGGGGCGCCGGTGGCCGCGTCGACCTGGGCCAGGACCTGGGCGGTGATCTCGATCAGGAACGAGTCCAGGTCGCCGTTGTTCCAGTCGCCGAAGATCTGCCCGATCCGGGCGGGTGAGAGACCGGCGCCGCGGCGCAGCAGGTCGTAGGCCTCGGCGATCAACTGCATGTCGGCGTACTCGATGCCGTTGTGGACCATCTTGACGAAATGGCCGGCGCCGTCGGTGCCGATGTGGGTGCAGCACGGGGCGCCGTCGACGTGCGCGCTGATCTTTTCCAGGATCGGGCCCAGCGACTGGTAGGACTTGGCCGACCCGCCGGGCATGATCGAGGGCCCGTTCAGGGCGCCTTCCTCGCCGCCGGAGACCCCGCAGCCGACGAAATGGATCCCCCGTTCGGCCAGCGCGGCCTGCCGGCGGCGGGTGTCGGCGAACTTGGCGTTGCCGCCGTCGATGATGATGTCGTCGGGCTCGACCAGATCGGCGAGCTCGTCGATGACCGCGTCGGTCGGGTCGCCGGCCTTGACCATGATCAGGATCTTGCGGGGCTTGGCCAGCGACGCGACGAAATCGGCCGCCGACTCCGACGGCACGAACACCCCATCACCCCCATGCTCGTCGATCAACGCCTGCGTCTTGGCGTACGACCGGTTGTGCACCGCCGTGACGAACCCGTTCCGGGCGAAGTTCCGCGCCAGATTCGATCCCATCACCGCCAAACCCGTCACACCGATGTCGGCCAGCGGGGT
>NZ_JBMDXT010000160.1:0-1734 GCF_048594475.1 Nakamurella sp.
CGCGTCCGGCGACGAGATCAAGAAGGCCTATCGCAAGCTCGCCCGGGACCTGCACCCGGACAAGAATCCGGGCAACAAGCAGGCGGAGGAGAAGTTCAAGGCGGTCTCCGAGGCCTACGACGTCCTGTCCGACACCGCCAAACGCAAGGAGTACGACGAGGCCCGCAACCTCATGGCCTCCGGCGCGTTCCGCGGCTTCGGCGGCGGCTCGGCCGGCGGTGGGCCGGCGGGGGCCGGCGGTTTCGACATGAGCGACCTGTTCCGCAACGCCTCCCAGGGCGGCGGGATGGGCGGCGCCGGCGGCATGGGCGGCCTCGGCGACCTGTTCGGCGGGCTGTTCAACCGCGGCGGCACCGGTACTCCGGGCGGCACCCGGATGCGCGCTCAGAAGGGCGCCGATCTGGAGACCGAGGTCCGCATCGGCTTCGCCGATTCGATCAACGGGGTGACCGTGCCGCTGGGTCTGACCGAGCGGTCCACCTGCCCGACCTGCCACGGCATCGGCGCCAAGCCGGGCACGTCGCCCCGCGAGTGCCCGGTCTGCCACGGCTCGGGGCTGACCACCCGCAACCAGGGCTCGTTCGCCTTCTCCGAGCCGTGCGCGAACTGCCACGGCACGGGGTCGATCATCGACGACCCCTGCCCCACCTGCCACGGGGAGCGCACCGTCCTGCAGACCCGCACGCTCACCACCCGCATCCCGGCCGGGGTCGCGGACGGGCAGCGGATCAAGCTGGCCGGCAAGGGCGAGCCGGGTCCGGGGGGCGGGCCCAACGGCGACCTGTACGTCGTCGTGCACGTGTCCGCGGACGAGCTGTTCGGCCGCAACGGGGACAACCTGACGTTGTCCGTGCCGGTCACCTTCCCGGAGCTGGCGCTGGGCACCACCCTGACGGTGCCGACGCTGACCGGGTCGGTCCGGCTGCGGGTGCCGCCGGGGACGGCCAACGGGCGCAAGTTCCGGGTCAAGGGGGCCGGGGTGACCCGCAAGGGCGCGACCGGTGACCTGATCGTCACGGTGGACGTCGCGGTGCCGCAGAAGCTCTCCGGCGAGGCCAAGGCCGCGCTCGAGGCCTTCGCCGCGGCGCAGACCGCCGATCCGCGCGAGGCGATCTCCCGTGCCCTGCGCTCGCGGGACGGCGCCGCGGCCGGGAGCTCGTGATGTCCCGGCCGGGCAAGGGTGATCCCGACCGGTCGGGACCCGGGTTCGAGATGGACGCGCCGCTGTTCGTCATCTCGGTGGCGGCGCAGCTGGCCGGGATGCACGCCCAGACCTTGCGGTCCTACGACCGCGAGGGCCTGGTCTCACCCGGCCGCACGGCCGGCGGCGGGCGCCGCTACTCCCACCGGGACATCGAACTGCTGCGCGAGGTCCAGCGATTGAGCCAGGACGAGGGCGTCAACCGGGCCGGCATCCGGCGCATCATCGAGCTGGAGTCCCAGGTCGATGCCCTGCGCTCGCGGATCGCCGAGCTGACCGCCCAGGTGGCCGAGCTGCAGGACGATCTGCTGGGGGCGCGGATGGATGCCGCCAATGCGGCGGCCAACGCCATCGCCGGGCTGCGCCGTGACGTGGTGCCCTGGCAGCAGCCGGGCACCGCGATCGTCGCCTGGCGCAAGCCCCGGCGCTGAGGTCCGGCGCCGAGGCCCGGCCCTGAGATCCGGCGCTGAGTTCCGGCGCCGAGGTCCGGCGCCGAGGTCCGGCCCGCGGCGCCCGGGGGCCGCCCGCCGGTC
>NZ_JBMDXT010000161.1:0-18844 GCF_048594475.1 Nakamurella sp.
GGGCGCAACACAGTTGGGGGGGGGGGGGTTTGCGCGGGGTCTTGGCCGGGACGGTGGTGGGCGGCGGGGGGCGCCCCCCCCGACCGGTTCCTGGCCGCGCAACGCGCGGCGGGCAACGCGGTGAGCACCCGGGCAGGCAAGGCCGGGGTGCTGGCGTTGTTCTACGAGTTCGTGATCGCCCGATACCAGGTCGACATCCACGCGCTGACAGGTGTTGTGGCCCAGCAGCCGATCGACGAGTACAACCGACAGTCGGGTGCCTCGTTGGGCAAGGTCAGGGTCCCGCCGTCGGAGGACGAGATCGACCTCCTGTTCACCGGGTGGCGCGAGTCGGTCCCGCGGGCCCGCAAGTACCTGCCCGCCGCCCGCGACTACCTCGCGGCGTCGTTGTGGCGGCGGGTCGGCCTGCGGATCAACGAGACCGTGATGCTCGACATCCGCGACTGGCGCCCCGACCTGGGCACGTTCGGGAAGCTGCATGTGCGACATGGCAAGGGCAGCAAGGGCCGTGGGCCCAAAGCCCGCCTGGTGCCGGCGGTCAACGGCGCGGACCGGCTGATCGATTGGTGGCTGGCCGAGGTCCGTCACCAGGTCGGCAGCGACTGGGCCGACCCGGACGCCCCGATGCTGCCCAGCGAGCGCCGCGACACCGACCTGGACCGCTGCCGGCGGGTCGGCACCAACGCCTTGCGGCAGGGCCTGGTGCAAGCGGTCGGCACATGGCTGCCGGCCTGGTCGGGACGACTGACACCACATGTGCTGCGCCACTTCTGCGCCTCTTCGCTGTATGTGAACGGAATGGACCTCAAGGCGCTGCAGGACCTGCTCGGTCACCAGTGGTTGGCGACCACATCCGGCTACGTCCACGTCCGCAGCGACCACATCGAACAGGCCTGGTTGACCGCGAACCAACGACTGGAAGCCCGCTTCTCGGAAAAGGTGTGAGCTGATGCAGTGGAACATGCGACTCAAAGCCGCCGAGCGTGGCATCTGGAAGTCGGCCGAGATGCGTCGCCGGTTGGCCGACGCCGGACTGGAACTGAGCGCCGGGAAGATGTCCGCACTGTGGACCGGAACGCCGACCACGATCCGTTTGGACGACCTCGACGTGATCTGCGAGGTGCTGGGCTGCGGTCCGTCCGAACTGCTGATCCGCGAACCCGACAAGGTCGCCGCCCGCCGACCGGGCCGGGAGGAGACCGCTTCGGGCGAACGGTCGACATTCGTTGTCGCGCCACGCTTCGGCAAACCCAAGTCCGAACCGCCGCTGTGACGCTGCCACCGGCGACCTGCGTCGCGTGCCAGGTCAACAAGGTCGCCTGGGTCAAGCCGCGCGTCGACTTCTGCTACCGGTGCCTGCCCGGCGGACCGTTCACCCCACCACCGTGCCGGGCCTGCGGATCGACCCGCTACTACAGCGACGGCCTGTGCGACCGGTGTCATCCCGGCGGCCCGATGCACGTGGGCTCCTGCCGTGGTTGCCTGGCCTGGGGCGTGTACCGCCAGCACAACTGGCATTGCTGGTCCTGCCGCTGGTGGCAGAACCACTACCCGACAGGCGTGTGCGACTACTGCGGCCGAACCACACCGATCGGCCGGCTCGGCGCGTGCCGGCTGTGCCTGGAACAGGCCCGGATAGCCCAGCAACCCGGTCAGGTCCTGCCACTGGCCGCGGCCAACCGGGACGGCCAACAACTGTTCTTCGCGAACATGCAGCCGCGCCGCCACAATCGCGTCTGGGAGGGCCGGTCCACCCGACCGGCGAAGACGCCGCAGACCCTGGCCGTGGTCCCGGTCGAACAGCTGGCCCTGTTCCGGGCCAAGCCCGACCCCGCGCTGGTCAAGAAGCGGGCGCTGGGCCTGGAGAGCGAACTCGTCACCTACTGCACCGGCGTCGTCCTCGAGCAGGCCGACAAGCACGGCTGGAGCACCCGGCAACGCAACGACGCCATCCGATCCCTGCGGATCCTGCAGGTCCTGCAGGACACCCCGGGCGCCAAGATCCGGGCATCCGAGGTGCAACAGCTCAGCCGCTACGGCGGCAGCGTCATGACCGCACTCGACATCCTCGACGCGGCCGGCCTTCTGATCGACGACCGGCCCGACACCGTCACGACCTACTACACCCGAAAGACCGCCGGACTGCCCCGGACGATGACCTCGCAACTGGACGTCTGGCTGGACGTCATGCTCCACGGCAGCCAACGGGCGCCCCGCCGACGGTCCCGGGACCCGCAGACCGCGCGCCTGCACATCCTGTCGATCGCCGCGATCGCCCACACCTGGGCCGACGCCGGCCACCGGTCGTTCGCCGAGATCAGCACGGACCACATCCGGGCCGCGCTGCCCGAACGCGGCCCCGGCCGCACCGTCGCCGAGGCCGGCCTCCGGTCCCTGTTCTCGGTGCTCAAGGCGCGGAAACTGACCTTCACCGACCCGACCCGCGGCATGCGGTTCACGCCGGTCAACCACACCGTCCCGCTGCCCCTGAACACCGCAGCCATCCGCGCCGCGCTGGACTCGCCCGACCCGGCCGTCGCGCTCGGCGTCGCCCTGGTCTGCTTCCACGCACTGACCAGCCAACAGCTCATCGACCTCGAACTCACCGACATCGCCGACAACCGGATCACTCTCGACGGACGCAGCATCCCGATCGCCCAGCCCGTCAAGGTCCGGCTGACCGCCTACCTCGACCACCGGCAACGGACCTGGCCCGCCAGCATCAACCCGCACCTGTTCATCAGCCGACGCAGCGCACCGCGCCTGCGACCCGTCGGTCGGCAGTTCCTCTGGCAATAAACCGATCTCAAACCCCAGGCGCTGCGCGAGGACCGCATCCTGCAAGAGATCCACGCGACCGGCGGCGACGTCCGCCGTATCTGCGACCTGTTCGGCATCACCATTTCCGCCGCCGAACGCTACGCAGCCGCCATGACCGACACCACCGACACACCAACATCTCCGGTTCCCCGAACCCGGAACCACCCCTAACATGTCCACCATCAACTACCCTTGAGTTCCCGGGTTTTCGGCCCCAGATCGCCGGAACCCGTAACCTTGGTGACCATCCGCTGGTCGGTGTCGAACATTGCGCGTTCCCGGGCCGACAGCACGGTCTGCACCCGGAACGACTTCGTCGGGAGCTTCCACAGCGCCTCGCCGACGCCGGCGCCGGCGATGACCTCGCGTTCGGCTTCGGTGAGGGCGAGATCGCTGGTGGCTCGGTCGAGTTCGCCGGGGGCCTGCCGGAACACGACGCGGGTGTCGCACAGCGACAGCAGTCCCTTGGCCTTCTTGACGGCGGCGGAGTCGGCGTGGCCGACCTTGTCCGGGTCGGACAGGGCGTGCATGGCCAGGATGTTCGCGATGCCGTAGAACCGGGACAGCCGCAGGTCGGCGTTCATCCGGTCGAGTTGTGCTTCGCCGCTGATGATCCGCCAGGCCTCGTCGTAGACGAAGATCCGCTGCCCGAAGCTGGGGTCGGCCATGGTGGAGCCGACCCATGCGGAGGCGCAGAGCATGACCAGGGACTGCAGCAGGTCGTCGTCACCGAGGGCGGCGGAGCCGAGGGCGATCATCGGCGCCTGTGGGTCGAACCGGACGGTCGACGGGCCGTCGAACAGGCCGCCGAGGTGCCCGTTGATCAGCGACGACAGGACCGCGTAGACGGGTTGGCCGTGGTGCCGCAGCAGGTCGGCGTCGTAGCCGGCGGCCCTGGCCCGGGTCGGGTCGGGATCGGCGAGGTGATGCGCGACGTGCGGCAGGGTCGGGGTGCCGGCCGCGTCGACGGCCGCGGCCAGTGCGACGTCGAGGGCGGCGACGGCTAACGGGTTGAGCGGGGCGATCGCGGGTGAGGCGGTGGCGACCAGGGCGACGAGCAGTTTCTGCCGGCGGGACCACACCTCGGTCTCCCACAGTTGCTGGTCCTTGCCGGCGGGTTTGACGCCGCCGTCGAGCGGGTTGAGTCGGGCCGGCAGGCCGCGACCCAGCCGTATGCCCTGGCCGCCCAACGCGATCGCGAGCCGGAGCCAGTCGTCCTTGGGGTCGCCGGGGACGACGATTCGCCGGCCGAACGGCAGGTTCCGCACGGCCAGGGCCATCGCGGTATTCGTTTTGCCCCAGCCGATCCCGCCGACCATCATGATGTTGGTGTTGGACACCAGCCGGGGCCGCCGGTTGTACAGGTCGAAGCCGCAGTAGCAGAATGAGGCCCCCGAGTAGGAGTCACGGCCGACATAGATTCCGGAGGCGCCGAGGCCACCGTCGGCGAGGAACGGGTACACGTGCGAGAGGTTGGCGGTGGTGGCCCGGTGCTTGCGCAGCTTCAGGCCGCGGCCCGTGCGGCCGGCCCAGGGCCGTTTCTCCCCCGCTTTCGGGGTGCGGGAGCGGTATTCGGCCTTGCGGGCGTCGGTCTCGGCCTGCCGGGCGGCGGCCGCCGCGGCGACGTCGACGGCGACGAGCCGGTCGGCGGCCTGCTTCCACTGCCGGCGGTGGGCGCGGCGGTCGCGGCGGTTGGCGTCATCGGAGAGGAAGCCGCCGCTGTGCACGGTCCGGTTCGGATTCTCGTCCATGTTCAGAATCCCCGGGTGAGCGGCAGCGCGCCGGCGGCGAACGCCTGCGTCTGCTGCCCGGCGAGAACCCGGGCCTCGCAGCCGGCCTGGATGGCGGCCTGCCGGACGGCGCCGACGGCCAGGGTCAGGTCGTCCAGGGTGGGTCCGGTGACCACGAGGATGCCGGCGTAGCCGATGTCGCCGTGGCCGGCGTTGATCTCGGCCTCCCGTTGCAGGGTGTCGGTCAGTTCGTCGGCGTCGGAGAGGTTCTCGACCTGGCCGAGGCGGTGCCGGTCGTGGGCGTTGGAGATCAGTTCGGTCTTGTCGTGCTGGACCTGTTTCATCGCCTTGGCGGTCGGTACGGGTTCGTAGACCAGGCTGAGCCGACGGTCGATGCCCGGGGTGAGCACCAGCGGGGCCAGGAACGTCGGGTAGACCTGGCTGCGCGGCCATTCGACCAGCCACAGCACGCAGTGGAACGCGGTGTCGGTGCGCAGGTAGTCCCAGTGTTCCTGGACGGCGATCGGGCCGGCGGTGGCCAGGTCCCGTCCGGCGGTGGGCCGGTAGTCCAGCACCGGGCGGATCGCCGGGTCGTAGGCGCAGCGCAGGTCGTAGGCGAGATCCTGTGCGGACAGCCATCCTTCGACGGCCAGGCTGGATGCGGCCAGCGCGGCCTCGACGACCCGGCGTTGCCCGGCTAGGACCTTGAGCGCGCCGGGGTGCCCGCCGCCGGACTTGCGGATCAGGCCGCGGCACCGTTTGGCGTCCAGGGTGAGCGCGATCAACACCTCGCTGCGGGAGGATGCGGGGCCGGCGATGTCCATCAGGTCCCGGTAGTTCTCGCTGGCCCAGGCCGACAGGTCCTGCTCGCAGGCGTGCATCGCGTGGTAGTCGCGCAGCCCGTCACCGGAGTCCGGGACGCACTGCTCGAGGACCTGGATGCGGCTGATCAGGTTGGACTGGCAGATGCCGGCCAGGACCCGCCCCCAGCCGCCGACCTGCGCGTCCTGGGTCTCGGGGTCAAGCAGCAGGAACGCGGGGGCCCGGACCCGCAGCACGGCGGTGTAGCCGGCGGTCCAGGGGTCGTGCACGGCGACCGACCCGTCCGCGGCGGTCAGGGTGACCAGCCGCGCCTCCTCGCCGGGCAGGGCGAGCCGGCCGGCGGGACGGCGGGCCGCGGTGACCCGGAACCCGTTCTGCCGGGTGCGGCGGCGCCGCCAGTAGTGCCAGACGATCGGCGCCCACTCGACCAGCGGGAACCCGTCGTAGCGGACCAGGGCCAGGCCGGTCAGCGGCCCACCGACGAGCAGAGCTACCCAGAACGCCGCGCCCAGGCCCAGCAGTGGGACGCAGGCGGCGACCAGGACGATCGCCGCGAGCAGCGTGATGGCCTGCGGCACGGACAGGTTCATGATCAGTCCGCGGCGGGACCGGCGGGCCAACCGGGCGGTCCGCGGCGGGGTCGGCGCCTTCTCCGTGGTGGTCATGCCGCAGTTCCTCCGGGGGTCGGCGCGGGCATCCGGTCGTTGATCAGCACCCGCCGCAACCCGTTGAGTTGCTGCGGGCCGAGCCGACCCTGGGTCTCGGCATAGAAGAACATCCGTTCGGCCTGCGACTGGGGAATCGACAGTGCCTGCGCGGCCCCGGCCGGATGCACGAGCGGGTTGCGTTGCCCGTCGGCCTCCCGGTTGAAGTACTCGTCCATCCGCGGCCACTGCACCGCGTCGGGCGACTCACCGGACACCGGGGTGCCGGTCGCTGCCGCGGGACTCACGCTCGCTCCACCGCCACCCGCGGGTGAGGATGCGCTGCCGTCATTCTCGGCGGGTGCGGCGGAGGGAGCGGAACCGGCGTCGGCCGGGCTCGTCGCCGCAGGACTCGACGCAGTTCCGGCGCCGCCCGCGGGCTTGGCCCCAGCACCCGGCCGGTTGCCGACTGCGGCGGCCGGTCCGGACGGTTTCGGTGTGGCCGCGGCGCCCGCCCGGCCGGCGATCCATCCACCGGCCGCGCCCGCGGCACCGCCGGCCAGCGCCGCGCCTTTGCGGCCCATCGTCAGGCCCCGGCCCGCGTTGCCCAGCGCGGCCGCCGCACCGGTCGTGTTGGCCGAGGTGATCTGGTCGGAGGCGAACTGGACGAACCGCATCACCGCCAACGGGGACAGCGCCGCGAGGACCACCCACACCGAACCCAGCAGGGCGTCGCTGATGTCGCCGGTGATCGACGAGGCGACCGCACTGTAGGCCAGGGTCAAGATTGCGCAGATGACGAACTTCGCGATGGCGAGCGCAACGATGACCTCGAACCATTTGACCGCCCAGACTTTCGTCTTCCCGGACGTCAAGCCGGCCATCGCGAACGGCGCGAAGACCAGGGTGCCGATGATCATCGCCTTTCGCAGGAACAGGACGATGATGATCGTCGCCCAGGCCACGATGCCGACGGCGGCGATGACGACGACGACCAGCCAGCCAGATCCTTCGATGGCGCCCTGCATCGCGAACGCCTTCTTGATGCCGTCCTGCGCGGCGGCCTGGGCGCCGCCGAGCAGGTAGTTGGAGAACTGGTCGACGATCAGCAGCAGGCCGGCGGTCAGCACCGCGCAACCTGCTCCGAGGATCAGCCCGAGGGCGCTGCCCCACACGGCCCGCCACATCTGCGACGGTGACCGCGCGAGCATCGCGGTGACGATCTGGAACACGAACAGCAGCCCGACGACCGGCAGCACCAGGTACCGCATCATGGTCAGGATGTCCTGCAGCCAGGTCGCGCCCAGGTTGACCCGCAACCCGGAGTTGATCTGGTCGATCGCCTTGAGCATCATCCACTGATTGGCCTCGACGGCCCCGGCGGCGATGCGTTTGAGTATGTCGTCGGAGGTGTCGGACAGCCAGTTGCCGATTCCGTCGGCACGCACGAATGTCGTTGTCATTGTGGGAGTTTCCGTTCAGAGTGGGTCGGTCATCCGAATTGGGTGCAGGCGTTCCAGACGACTGGGCCCGCAGCGTTTTCCAGGAGCGCGACGACGACGGCGCGCTTGTTCGAGTTGTCGCGGAACGCGACCCAGGCCGAGCGCATGTCGGCGGACCGGTCGAGGGTGACCGGGGTGCTGATCCCGCCCCACGGGTTGGGGTTGCGGATGAACTCGGCGGTGAGGTCGCCGTTCAGCCTGTCGAGTTCGCCGGGTCCGTAGTCCCATCCGCCGAACACCATGCCGGTGTTGTCCGCACAGGACAGCTGGTTGGTCGGGCAGTCGCCGCCGAGGCCTGCCCGGCTGCTGGCGCAGGATTTGGCCTTGGCGGTCAACGCGGTGTCGGTCGTGTACGGCGGCAGGCCGTCGCCGGCGCGGAGGTCGTTGATGTCGGTGGTCCACCGCTCCGACAGGTCCAGATACTCCCAGGCGCCGGGCAGTTGAGGTCCGTCGTCGATGCGGTAGTCCTTGGGGTCGCCGCTGAACGCGACCGCTTGCGTGTTGGACGTCCATCGCACGTAGGTGAGGCCGGCCCCCAGGAGCAAAGCGGCGGCCAGCGCGACAGCGACGCCGGTGCGGGCGCGGCTCACGACCGACCCGTTTGAAGACAAGGATCCGACGGCCCAGAGCACGGCGCAGCCGACGACCATGGCGACGGCGAGCACCAGGGCGAACAGCACGCCCTGGTTGATCCACCCGGTGATCGCCTCGGTGCCCGGTTGCGGTTCCCAGTTCATGAGATCGACCCGTATTCCCAGTGCCACGGTTCCGGTTTCGATCCGCCGGCCTGCGCCCAGGCCGGGTGGACCCAGCCGAACCGGACGGCGTTCGCGGTGAGCCAGTCGAACGCCGGACCACTGCCGGAGTTCACGCCGCAGCAGGCACCGATGTCGACGGCCTTGGCCCAGCCGTGGTTGCTGGTGCCAGGCACCGCGCACAGGCTGCCCTTCTCGGCACGGCAGGCGACCTGGCCGGCGTAGTCCCGGTAGGCGTCGGTGATGCCGATGTCCTGCCCGATCGCGGCCTTGAACGCGGTGTTCATCTGGTCGAACGCGTCGGCGGCGTGGCATTCCAGCAGCAGTTGCGGCGCGGTCGGGACCGGGCATAGGGCGGAGGCGGGGATCTGCCCGTTGGCGTAGCCGCCCCACTGTGCGGAGCCGCCGCCGTCGGATGCCGCGGCTCCCGCCGGGGACGGGCACCAGCCGCCATCGCCGGCGGCGACCGGTTGCATGCCGTCAGCCATCGGATCAATGTTCCGGTCGGCGGTCAGGTCGGTGACGATGGTTTCGGCCTGCTCGTACATTTCTCGGTAGATGCCGCCGTCCGACGACGGTGATCCCTGCACGGTCTGCGCGGTGTTCCAAGGCGGAAGGGACTGCCAGGCGGGGATTTCCACGAGCCGGTCGTAGAAGAAGCCGGCCGAGGTGGCCGGGTCGATGAGTTGTTCCGGGGAGCCCCATCCGGTCATCGGCCGCTGCTGGAACAGCCCGATCGAGTCCAGGTTGTTCCCGACCCGGTCGTGCGGGTACTGCAACGATTCTCGGGCAACCGCACGTTCGGCGTCGTTGAGTTGGCGGCGTTCGACCGAGCCGATCAGGGTAGAGGTGCCGTCGTTGGCGTAGTTGTACAGGGTCGATTCGGCCAGGGCGACGGCGACACCGATCGCGGCGCCGGTGTTTCCGAGTCTGCGGCCCAGGGCGACCGACACGATGATCTTGGCGTTGCGTTCCTGCGCTAGGTCGAGGGTGCCCTGCGTGGAGCCGGTGACGGCGCCGCAGTCAAGGGCGCCGGGCAGGAACCGCGGCTGGCGTTTGCCGCTGCTGCTGACCGCGGCGACGGTGACGACGACGGCGACCCCGAGCAGCAGTCCGACGGCGGTGGGACCGACGAGGTGCAGCCTTCGGATGGCCCGCATCAGCCCGACCCCAGGGCGTCCTGCAGGTGTTGCGGCACGACGCGGTCGAGAGTGCAGTAGGTGGCGGCCGGTGGGCAGGCGACGGTGATGCCGAGTTGCACAGTGACGCGGGTGGGGTGGCCGGACTTCGTGGTGATCGTCTGCTGGCCGGTCACGTCGATGCCGTAGACGCCGGGTGAGACACCGATCCCCTTGAGCCGGTTCGCGGCCCATTCGGACACCTCGACATCGGTGAGGTCGACGGTGACGCTCGCGCGGCTGTCCTTCAGCGAATTCAGCGACGGGTCGGTAGGGGTGAAAGCGGTCAGGTCCTGGGCCAGTTGGGTCGGGTCGCCGTACGGGGCGGGCGCGGCCGCGCGGAGCAGATCGTCGTTGCGGGCCTGGAAGTCCGTGGTGGAGTCGTACGCCAGCACGGCGGTGGCCACCCGGCGGGCGAATTCGAGGTGGTCGGTCAACCCGCCGATCAGCGTGGAGTCGGTGGGGCTGCTCCCGGGCAGGATCACCCGTGCGCTCGACGATGGTGTGGTCACCGCGGCGAGCACCGACGGGCCCGGGTTCACCGATGGCGTCGCGGCCGTCGCCGTCCCGGCCGGCCGGCCCGGTTCGTCACCGGAGAGGAAGACCGTGAACACCCCGACTGCGACGACCGCGATGGCGGCCACAGTGACGCCGATGATGAGGATGCGGCGGCGACCGGCCGCGGAATCCGCTGAGGTCTGCATCGGCTCACACCGGCCGCACCGGATCGGCCGGCGCGACGGTCTGAACCATTGACGCCGGCGCGGACACGGTCTTGCCGACGGAGTTGAACCAGCCGACCAGGTAGGCGGCGCCGCCGACCAGCAGCGCCGCGACGAGCGCCACGATCAGCGTGGTCTTGCCCCGGGACGAGTGCTGCGGGTTGTTTCCGAAGGCGCCGACCGCCCAGAGGATCGCGCCGATCAGGAACGCGGCGACGCAGGCGACCAGGGCGTACGGGATCAGGCCCAGCACCAGACCCTTGAAGGTCGCCAGGCCCGGCAAGGTGGTCTCGGTCGCTCCGGTCAGCGGGTTGTTCCCAGCCGGTGCGGGTGTCGGTGCGGTGCTGTCCTCCGGCGCGACGAGTGATCGGATCATGGAATCTGCTCCCAGGTGGTTGTGCCGGGCGACCCGGCGACGGATGAGTCGACTCCCAGTGCAGGCGGCTCCCGTGAGCTAACGCCTTGCTACAGTTATGACCAGGTGTTCGAAAGGTAGTGAGCTAGTTATGGCTCGGTCAAGACCTGCCCACCCCTGCCAACCGTTCGGAGGCTGCCCCAGTAGGCTGCCTACACACCGTGACAGGGCAGAGAGGGACCGACGTGGCCGACAGCGATGGCGGCATGCCTGACCTCGCCGATCGGCTTGACCACCTGTTCCGGACCGTTCCCCGGCCCGGCGGCCGCGGCCTGTGGTCCAACGAGCAGGCCTCGGTCGAACTCGCCCGACTGGGAACATCGATGTCAGCGGCGTACCTCAGTCAGCTACGCAACGGGAAACGGGACAACCCGTCGGCCCGCCATCTGAATGCACTTGCATCGCTTTTCGCGGTTCCGATCAGCTACTTTTTCGATTCCGACGTCGCGGAGAAGATCAACAACGACCTGAAGTTGTTGTCGGCCATTCGGGACAGCGATGTTCAAGCGATTGCGCTGCGTGCACATGGACTTTCCCCGGAGGGATTGGCCAGCGTGAAGGGGATAATCGACCACATCCGAAAGGTCGAGCAGCTACCCGACGAGGGGGACCCCACCGATGCCGTGGAGCATGACTCGCCCTCGCGACCCGAATGAACGCGCCTACCAGTACCTGGTCGCGTTGCTGCCCGATCCCTGGTTCGCCGACGAATTCGTTGACCTCGTCGCGGCGGACCGTGGCCGACCGATCCGTCTCCTGCCCCATCAACTGAGCACCGGCGACGCCACCGGGTACGCACTTCGCCGCGCCAGCCAGGACGTCATCGTGGTGCCGACAACCGCCACCGGCTCCCGGCGCGACGCCATCATCTGCCACGAACTGGTCCACATCGTCCTCGACCACGCGCCGCACGTCACCGACGACATCGAGTTCCTGAAGATGCTGGCGCCGCACTGCCCTCCCGAACTGCTGGAGCGTTTTCTGGCCCGCGACGGCTACGACACCGACGACGAGCGGACTGCGGAGACGATGGCGACCCGCCTGATCACCCGCGCCCAGACCCGGATCCAGCACCGAACCACCAGCGGCGAACTCGACCGCCTGACCACGCGGCTGCGCTGATGGGCCTGGCGATCGCCGCCGCGGTCCTGTGGATGGCGACCATCATCCGGCTGGTCGTCACGATCAGACGACCAGACGCTGCCCGGGTGACCATGGCGGCTGCCGCCGTGTGCGTGTCCCTGGCCTTCACCGTCGGGGTCGTCGCCACGTGGTTCGACACGACGCTGGACTGGCCCAATGGAGCCGAACTCGCTTCCCACCGCCTGTTCGTCACCGGCGCCTACTTCACCCTGCTGTTCCTGTCCGCAGTCCGCCACGGGCGGCTCACCCACCCGGCCGTCGTCCGCCATACGGTGCTGTTCGGGACCGTCGTGCTGGCCATGGTCGCGTTGTTCGGCGCCGCCGACGTGCACGACCGCTCGGCGGGCAGCGCCTTCGCCAGCGCGTATGCCGACGACGGCGCAGCTGTGCTCTACCGGATCACCTTCTCGGCCTACTTCGTCTACTGCCTGGTCACCATCGCCCGCACCTGCCGCCGGCACGCCTTCACCGATGGCGACCGCGCTCGCACGCTCAGCCTGCTCGGCATCGGGGTCGGCGCCGCCCTCGCCGCCATCGCATCGCTGGCCTCGGCCTTGCAGATGGCCATCAGCTACCTGACCGGCCAGCCCGAGCCCGTCCTGGCCACGATCAACCTCGTGGGGGTCGCGGCCGCCGGAATCATCGCCGGCATCGGGGTGCTCGTCCCGATCCCGCTCGACACGCTCCTGCGGTGGCGCCGGGCCCGCCGCATCAGCGATCACCTCGAACCGCTCTGGGCCGAACTCACCGGATCCATGCCCGAAGTCGTGCTCGCCGTACCGCCCGGCCGGAACCCCATCGAGCACGCGGAAATGGTCAGCACGCGACGTCGCATCGAAATCGCCGACGCCCTCTACCGCATCCACATCACCGAGCCCGCGGCGACCGGCATCCGGCGCAGCGGCAACCCGCCGGAGGCGCTGGGCCGGGTCCTGCGAGACGCAACCGCCTGGCACGCCGACGACCATTCGGGGGTCCTGGCCGCCGACCTACTGCCCGCAGCCGACGACGACCTCAGCCAGCTCCTGGCCGTCGCCGGCGCCTATGGGGCCGGCCGATGAAACGCGCCTACCGCAACCGCGACCTGATCAAGGCCCTCGACCCGGATGACTACCTGCGGATCTACCAGCTGACCACGCTATACGACTTCCCCACCGACATGCGCGTCGGCCTGAACCTCGCATTCTACCGAATCTTCGCCATCCCACACATGGCCGAGTTGCTCGTCCGGTCCGGCGAGATCATCGACCGTCCCAAGAAGCGTGCGTACGACACCGGGCTGATCATGTACGAGATCATCGCCCACGGCTTCGACCATCCCCGCAGCCGCGAGATGATCCGCCTGCTCAACCGCGTCCACAAGCCATGGCCGATCAGCAACGACGACTACCGCTTCGTGCTCGCGGCCCTCATGGTGGTCCCGCTCCGGTGGCTTGACCGCCGCGGCTGGCGACCCCTGCTCCCCGAGGAGCGCGACGCCAGCGTGCGCTTCTACCTGGACGTCGCCCGGCTGATGAACATCAGCGACCCGCCCACCAGCTACCCCCAGGCCGAGCGGCTCTTCGACGACTACGAGGCTGAGCACCTGGGGTCCAGCGACGCCGGCCGGGCTCTGATGGCATCCACCCAACAGATCATCGTCCGGCACCTACCCAAGCCACTGAAGCGATTCGGACCCGCGATCACCAGCGGCCTGTTCAACCAACCCGATCTGACTAACGTCTTGGATCTCCCGGCGCCGAACCCGGTGTTAGTGCGCCTGATCGACACCGCCTACGCCGTCCGCAACACTGCGACCCGGCTCAAGGCCGCACGGACGGAATCGTGGTTCGTCCCGGGTCGACCGGCCAGCTCGGTCTACGTGCACGGTTACACCCTGGACCAGCTCGGACCCGAGCAAGCCGGCCGCTCCACCACGCTCTGACGGTGAACTTCTTCTGAAACGCTCTGTGCGTCAGTGTGAGTCGTGGTCAATCGGGTGAGCGACGATGCGTTCGAGCCGGTCGGCCAGGTCGGTGATCGCGCCCGCCCGCATCCGCAGGAGGTCGATCAGCTCACGAACGCCTTCTGCCCCTGCCCCGCCGGATTCGGTTCCGCCGATCTCGTGATGCGTCCCCGCGCGCTCGATCTCGTCGATCAGTCCGGTCAGGTCGAGCTCGTCGACCATCGCCACCGCGCGGGTGACCGCGTCCGTGATCGTCGACCGAACCGGTGCGTCGGGTCCCTTCTCCCCCGGCCCGTCGCGCTCCCCCTCCGGCAGGTCCGGCACCGCGGCGATGCGCACCCTGGGTCGCGGCTTCACGTCCACTGTCGATTCAGGTACGTGCGGACCATCCACCGCGACTGCGGGTGTCGGTCGCGGGCCGATGCCTTGGGCGAACAGGTCCCACGGGCATTCCTCGGTCCCGGGCGGATGTGGATCTCCGCAAATCGAACACATTTCGGTCGCATGCTTGCGGCTCGGGTAGTGCTTGCCGTCGCGACCCTCAACTGAGATCGGAATGACGTTGTCCGGGTTGCCGCCGGTTTCGGCTCGCCCGGCCGAAAGGTCACGATGGATCGTGCCCAGGCCGACGCCGAGGACCTTGGCGATCGCCCGGAGGGACATTCGCGCGTTGGACAACGCCGCCACCGCGTGCGCGCGCTGCTCCCGCGGCACGGTCAGACGCAGGTCGCCCAGCCGGTCGTCGACATACTCGTCCCAGGACCGGTAGCCCAGGGCCGCGTATGCGCGCCCCTGATATGCGATCGCGATGTACTCCCAGGCACGTTCGACCATGCTGCGGATCTGCATCGTGATCTGTTCGGCGCTGGCCGGCGATAGCTCGAATGAGGCATCCTCATCCGTTTCCGCTGCGTCGCACGGTCGCTCGTACGCCGGCCATGCCTCGTCCATCAGGCTGCCCGCTTGCGACCGGTGCGGACCGGGCGTCCCTGCACGGCCGCCCGGACGATCCTCATCAACTCGGGGTTCGTGCGAATCCCCTTGGGACCGAAGGCGTCGATCTGGACGGCCGAGCCCGTCGTCCTGGAATCGGGCCGGCACCCCGGACCCGACCCGACGGTGAGCAGATCCAACGCCGACCAGGTTGCCACCGGCACCCCGGTCTGGTGAGCGGCCATCGCCGACCGGCACCGCCGCGACGAACTCGCCGCACCCGCGGCGGAGGCCATCACCGCATGCAACGGCGGGACCGGCCATGACCAACCTTCTCTCGCCAGGACCGCGGCCAGGGTCCGCATCCACGACGGTGCGGCCGGCCGTGCGGGATCGGTCTCGACGTACTCGGCATCGTCATTGAGTTCACCGACGATCCCGACGTCAGCGGCGCGGACCGCGCCGATCAGGCCGCGCGTCGACGCCGAGCCCATGCCGGTCTGGGCGGCGGCTGCTTCGGCGGCGTAGGCCCGGCGGACCGCGACGCGCAGCAAGCCGGGGGCGTCGGCCAGCCGGCCCGTCCGCACCAGCCGGTCGATCTGCTCCCAGACGGTCGCCAGTCCTTCGTCGGTCAGCCAGCCGGCGCTCCGCGTCCAGTGCGAGGCCTCGCGCCGGCATGCCGACTGGATGATGCCGATGGCCCGGCGGCCCGCGTCACTGTTCCAACCCTGATCCGCGACAGCTGCGAGCAGCGACACGAGCCGGTCTCCCTCACCGCCGATGTGCCGGACCTGTTCAGGGGTCTGCTCGCCGTGTTCGGCCGACGAGGCGTCGGGCTCGAGCTCGTTTCGTCCCTGTGGCCGCCATTCCGACGGGTCGGTTTGCTCGGCTTCGTGCCGATCGACGGCGCGGGCGGCGGTCACGATGCGTCCAGGGTGCTGATCCGGCAGTTGGCTTCGAATCCCTCGACGTCGCGGAGGCGGTACCGCACGGCCCCACCGATCTTGACGTACGGCACGCCGCGGCTGGCCGATCGGTCGTTGGCCAGGCTCCCGGCGTTGACCTGCCAGCGATGCGCCAGATCCCTTGTTGTCAAGAGACTCTCACCGGAGTCCATCACGCCTCCCTTGTCGAGTCGCCCCGCCGATCGGCGATGACGACGTCCGAGGCGTCAGGGCCGTGCGGGATAGGTTCCAGCGAATCCGAGCGAGCGCCGCTTGAGAACTAGCCAGAGCTAGTCTGGACATAGTCTATCCGCGTCATTCCTTGCTACAGTTAGCCAGGGGTGCTGATGCACGATCGGGCTCGATCAGCCGAAGTCACGGGAGGTGACCGGTGACCACCAGCGCGGAGCAGATCCGGAACCTGCGGACCCGCCGGGGCTGGACCCAGCATGACGTCGCGGAGAACCTGGACCGGCTCGCCTGGACCCAGACCGGCAAGCACGTCGGGGTGAACGCCGACATGGTTGCGAAATGGGAACGGGCCGTCAAGGTTCCGAGCCGCCGGTATCAGGAGCTCCTGGACTGCCTGTGCGGTGACGATCACCGCGACACGGTCGCCACCCTCGCAGGTGAGACCGATATTGATCCGATCGGCACGCTGGTGGCGCAGACCGGGTTGCTCCTGGACCGGCTTGGGAGGGATGCTCTGATCCTCAGGCCGCGTGTGCTTGAGGTCTGGGGGGCGGAGGCGTTGCGGCGCAGATCGTTGCTCAAGCTGGTCACCCTGGCTCCTGCTCTTGCCCTCGTCGGCGCACAGGAACCCACTCGACCGCCGAATACGGAGACCGCGACATCTCTCGGCAATCTCGCCGACGGCTACCAACGGCTGTACCACATCACCGCGCCGAACCTGCTGCTCACACCAGTCGTCGCGCACCTGGACGTCACCCGTGAACTCCTTCGCGACGCCAGCTCCGCCTGCTTGCGCCGGTCTCTGCTGAGAAACCAGGCGCAGGTGGCCCTGCTCGCCGGACGCATCTCGTTCTTCGACCTGAACGACCCCATAGCCGCACGCGGCTACTACGGCCTGGCGATCGAATCCTCGATCGAGTCCGGGGCCCACCACCTCGCCACATCCGCACTCGGACACAGCGCCTTCATCTCGGCCGCCGAGGGACGCGTTGCGACTGCCGTCCAATACCTTGATCAGGCCGGCGCGATGCTGGTCCGGGAACCGCATCATCGCCTGTCGTCGTGGCTCGCTGCGGTGGGCTCGGAGATCACCGCCAACGCCGGGTCCGCTCGCGAGAGCCTCGGCTGCATCGACCGTGCCCGGGAGGCTCTGGCCCGACCCGTGCTCGCCCCCGAACTGCCCTGGTTCGACTTCTTCGACGAATCCCGCCTCGACGGCTTCGCCGGCTACGCCAACCTCCGCGCACGCCGATACGACGAGGCCATGTCCCTGCTCGCCGCCAACCTGGGGCGGCTACCCGAGGACGCCGTCAAGCAACGGGCCGTCGTCCTCGCCGACCTGGCCGCCGCCCACCTGGCCACCGGGGACCTCGACCGGTCATGCTCGATCGCCACCGACGCTGTCGACAGCCTGCGTCAAGCCGGCTACGCCACCGGCCTCGACCGCCTCCGAACGCTCCGAACCAGCATGACCCCTTGGGCCACAAGCTCCGCAGTCCGGGACCTCGATCTGCATCTGGCGCTCGCCGCATGACCGTCGACGAACGCCTTCGAGGCATTAAGGCTGTCTGGTTCGACGTCGGCGAAGTGCTCATCGACGAGTCCCGCGAATACGGAACCTGGGCCGACTGGCTCGGCGTCCCCCGCCACACCTTCTCCGCCGTCTTCGGAGCCGTCATCGCCTCCGGCCGCGATTACCGCGAAGTCTTCCAACACTTCCGCCCCGGCTTCGACCTCGAAGCCGAGAGGCAGGCCAGGATCGACTCGGGATTGGGCGAGTACCTCAACGCCAACGACCTCTACCCCGACGTCCGACCCTGCCTGACTGAGTTGCGCGAGCTTGGCTACTTCGTGGGCATCGCAGGCAATCAGACCGTCCGCGCCGGCCGCTTCATTCGCGAACTGAACCTTCCGGCCGACGTCATCGCCACCTCGGACGACTGGGGTGTGAGCAAGCCGTCGGTCGAGTTCTTCCGCAAGCTGATCGAGAGCTCGGGACATTTGCCCGGCGAGATTCTCTACGTGGGCGACCGCCTCGACAACGACATCGCGCCCGCACAGAGCGCCGGGCTTGCGACTGCTTGGGTTCGTCGCGGGCCATGGGGAAAGGTCATGGATATAGAGCTGGCCCGAACCACCTTGGAGTCCGTGTTCGAACCCAACTTCATAGTTGACGCGTTGGAAGACTTGGCAATGTTGGCTGGCTGGAGCGGATAGCCACACATGGACGCATGCAGGTGCGTCACACCCTCCCAATTCGCATCAAGCTCGACCGCCCACTCCAAGAATGCCCCATCAACTTCGCCTCCCCCGACCGACATTTTGAACTGCAAGCGGTAATCTATACGTTTCATCCCATTTAGCCGCCGCAATCCTTGCTCGGCGATTATCATCGGCTTCCTGTTGCTCTTTGTGCGCTATCTTTCGGGCTTCTCGACACTCCGCTTTCGGTCAGTCTCTCCGAAATCTCGACAATTCTCTTCGAAATTGCGCGCCGCTCGGCCTTCGGGAGCCCCGCAGCACGCAATTGCACTCGCACAGCCCTCACAAGTTCACGAAACGCTGGGCTAGGCTTCCTTTTCGAAGCCCGTCTCTCGTTCGTCGCCTTACAATCCGCACACTGGTTTGTGAGCAAATCGTGTCTACACCTTGCTTGCTGCCCGGCCAAGACCGGGTCAAGCCCAGCTGAGTGGTGTACGTGACGAGGTCGGCCGCCGGTGATTCTTCGTTGGTCAGGCGGCGGTGGTGATTGCTGGCGTGCTGGTGGTGGTGTCCTCCTTTGCGTCGGGTCCGCTGGCGGTCTGGGATCGGGCCAGGACATCGATGCCGAGGTAGCGGCGGCCCTCGGTCCACTCATCGTGTTGCTCGGCCAGGACCGCGCCGACGAGGCGGATCAGAGCGTTGCGGTCGGGGAAGATGCCGACGACGTCGGTGCGGCGGCGGATCTCTTTGTTCAAGCGTTCCTGCGGGTTGTTGGACCAGATCTGCCGCCAGATCTCTTTGGGGAACGGGGTGAACGCGAACAGGTCGGCCCGGGCCTGGTCGAGGTGATCGGCGACGGCGGGCAGCTTCTCGGCCAGGGTGTCGATGACCTTGTCG